>JAGHBQ010000081.1 GCA_021160945.1 Thermoplasmata archaeon | reverse complement strand
GTGTAGAGAGGGGAAACGAGTAGCGTTAGTTACGAGCAAGCCCTCCGAAGGAGGGTGTAGCGTAGGTGCCCCTTCGGGGTTTAGAAAGGGGAAACGAGTAACGCCAGTTACGAGCAAGCCCTCCGAAGGAGGGCGTAGCGTAGGTGCCCCTTCCTTGCGAAAGAGATATATAAGTTGCCTCAATCCCAAATTATCTAAAAGAGGTGCCTCTATGAAGATCCAAGAAATACCCATTGATGAGGAAATGAAGAATTCTTACATGGATTACGCCATGAGTGTTATTATTTCACGGGCATTACCTGATGTTAGAGACGGTCTTAAACCAGTGCATCGCAGAATTCTATACGGAATGTATGAGCTAGGATTGTTCCATACCAAACCTTACAAGAAATCAGCCAGGATTGTTGGAGAAGTTATGGGTAAGTATCATCCCCATGGAGATCAGGCCATATATAATACCCTGGCAAGAATGGCGCAGGAGTTTTCCATGCGTTATCCTCTGGTAGATGGACAGGGTAATTTTGGCAGCGTTGATGGTGATACACCTGCCGCAATGCGATATACCGAGGCAAGATTATCTCGAATTGCAGAAGAAATTCTAAAGGACATAGAGATGGAAACTGTGGATATGATGCCCAATTTTGATGGTTCCCTTATGGAGCCTGTTGTGCTTCCATCCCGAATTCCCAATCTCCTCATCAACGGAAGCAGTGGGATAGCTGTTGGAATGGCCACGAATATGCCGCCCCATAATATGGGTGAGATTATCGACGCTTTGATTTATCTCATAGAGCACCCAGATGCAGATGTGAAAGCTCTAATGAACTTTGTAAAAGGTCCAGATTTTCCCACGGGAGGAGAGATTATCGGATATGATGGTCTTGTGGAGGCATACACTACTGGAAGAGGAAAGATAAAAATAAGGGCAAAATATGAAATAAAGAAGAATAGAATAATTATAAGGGAAATTCCATACGAAGTAAATAAAAGCAATCTTCTCAAAAAAATAGCCTCATTGGTAAGGGAGGACAGAATAAGAGGAATATCCGATTTAAAGGATGAGAGTGATCGAGAGGGCATAAGAATTGTGATAAAGGTTAAGAAAGATGCAAATCCTGAAGTGGTTGTCAATCAACTTCTTGAACACACTGATCTTGAGATCACTTATGGAATAATAAATCTGGTTCTTGTGGATAGAGTCCCACGAATTCTGAATTTAAAGGAGTTAATGGAAGAATTCCTGAAACATAGAATGAATGTTCTGATTCGCAAAAGTAAATACAGATTAAGAAAGACACTGGAGAGAAAGCACATAGTAGATGGGCTTGTTAAAGCACTAAGCATGATTGATGAAGTGATATCAGTTATCAAAGCCTCAAGAAATGTGAAAGAGGCACAGAAAGCTCTTATGAGCATGGAATTTTCAGAGCTACAGGCAAGGGCAATTCTAGAGATGCGATTGCAAAAACTGACCTCCATGGAGATAGAGTCTTTAAGAGATGAAAACAAAAAACTGGAGAAGGAAATAGAGGATTTGCAAAAGCTGCTTGAGAATGAAAAATTGAGATATAGAGTTATTAAAGAAGATTTGCTGGAGCTTAAAAAGAATTATGCGGATAAGAGAAGAACAACAATAATAAAGAGCTCTGTGGAAAGGAGAGAGATAGAGGACTTAATTCCCAATGAGAGAGCTGTAATCATTCTTACCAAGAAAGGCTATATAAGAAGATTGAAGATTGATGAATATAGATCGCAGGGACGTGGCGGAAAAGGTGTAATAATAAATTATGGAGAAGGTGATCTTCCACAGGATGTTGCTACTGTGGAATTACATAATTATCTTCTCTTTTTCACCAGGAACGGTAGAGTTTACTGGCTCAAAGCATATGAAATTCCTGAGGGCTCCAGGAGAAGCAGAGGGCGTGCAGTTATTAATTTACTTCCCAAAATAGGTTCTGATGTTATAAGGATCATTCCCATATTTACCTTTGAAGGTTATCTTTTCTTTGTCACTAAAAATGGAATGGTGAAGAGGACACCACTCTCTGATTTCTCCAATCCAAGAAGCACCGGTATAAGAGCTCTGCTTCTCCAAGAAGATGATGAGCTTGTGGATGTCAAGATTACTTCAGGAGATAAGGATATCTTCCTTTTCACGAAATACGGTCAGGCAATAAGATTCAGCGAGGATGATGTTCGTGTAATGGGCAGAGCTGCAAGAGGTGTCAGGGGAATAAAATTGCGAGACGGTGATGAGGTAATCTCATCATCCTCTCTCTCTGAAGGAGACTATGTATTCTCAATTCTGAATACCGGATATGGGAAGAGAACCAGCATCAGGGAGTATCGAAGGATAAGAAGAGGAGGATACGGAGTGCGATACATAAACACCCGAAGTGGATATGCGGTGAAGAGTATGCTTACAAGAGAAAAAGATGAGGCTTTGATTCTTACAAAGAGAGGAATGAGCATAAGAATAAAGCTTGAGGATGTATCTGTTCAGGGAAGAAATGCAAGGGGTGTCAGGTTAATACGACTTGAAAAGGATGATGAGGTCACCAATGTGGCCAAGATATCATGAGTTCACAGTATAGTCCCACACATAGTCCTCATTCTCCACTATTTTTCTCCACTTCTTCTTACATGAACACTCTAACTCATTCAGATATTTCTCATCCTGAGTGAGGGAAAAATTCAAAATGCTTTTCATTACTTTTTTGTCACATCTCCCGCAGTTATGGGCTCCCCTCTTAGTTCCACCTGCGGTTGGATAGGATACAACCTCAGCTCCTACCTCAACGGTTCTTTTTAGAACTTCAACAACACTCCAGAGCCAGGGCGCTCGATACTCGCCTCTTCTCCAAAGGTACTCCACAAGAGTATAATTCTGAACGTTCATGGGATTTACAGATACCACCTCCGAATATTTAGAGGCAAATTTTACAGAGTATATCGCTTCATTAATAGCCTTTCTCTCGGTCATAAATGGTGGTTTGAGAAGAATATAAGTTTTCACAGGAATATCATTGCGAAGAAGCAACTCTGCAGCTCTGACATAATCTTCTACAGTAAAGCCTTTGTTTATCCTGTAAATGAGAGTTTCATTATTTGCACTTTCAAGACCCAATGCAACCATCACATTTTGTCTGGAGGATAGCTCTTCAATTTTTTCCTGAGTGATGTACTCTGGCCTGCTTTCCACAATTATTCTCTTAGCAGAGGAAAAGGTATCATAGAGCTTCTCTCGAACATTCTTTGGAACTTCCCAATCGTCCAAAAAGGATCCAGAGGTAAACACCTTTATTAATTGCTCTCCACCATATTTTTTCTTGGCTTCCTCAATTTGGGCAAGAAGCTCCTCCTCCCTTATTTTTGGATTTGTGTCGTTGAAATATCCACACATGGAACATCCAGAATGATATGCCCACCTGCATCCTTTAGTTCGGAAAATCATCACAAAAGAATCTACGATTTCTTTATTAAACCTATCTTTTTCTTTCCAAACCGCAATAAGCCCCTTTTTCTCCTCTCTTCTAGAATTTTTTCGAATATCTCTTATTCTTTTTTGAAGTTCTTTAAGCTCCATAAAATGGGAATAGACGACATTGAATAAAAATAATGTGGATGATTACAGCTTCGAGTAATACTCTGCTCTGAGAACTCTAGCGTTAAGCTCTGAATCGCTTAAATCACGTACCTCATCAAGAATTTTATCTATTCTCATCCTTACTTCATCGGGCAGGTTTATCTTTACCTTTGCATCATCTCTGATCTTAAGATATTTGTATCCCTCTTCTTCAATTTTTTCCAAAGGCATATCCTTCAGAATATCAGGTAACTTCTCTATATAGAACCCAAAGGGCATTTTTTGATACTTGAGAGTCGTCATTTTTTTCCTTTCTCTTTTAGATAGAAGAGATCCAGCAGAGCAATCAACCTGCTTATATGAAAGGGGTGAAGTCCATCACATTCCTTTAGCAGATAAAGGATGATATCTTCTTCATACATCACAACCACTCCTCTACAACCTCGGCTATTTTCTTAATCTCCATGGAGGCAGAGGAATCAGGAGCAAATTCCACCAGAGGTTTCATAGCTGTAAGAGATTTCGGAACGGCGGAATCGTAGGGTATACGTCCTATAATCTCCAATCCTTTTTCCTCTGCAAATTTTTCTATGCCATCAAATCCTGGATTTATTCCATACTTGTTTATAACTAGATATGGTTCAATTCTAAAATGCTCTGTGAGCCAGTGAACTCGAATCAGGTCACTTAAACTGGATGGTGTTGGTTCTGCAATGAGAATCGCTTTATTTGCACCACTAAAAGATGCAATCACTTGACATCCTATCCCTGCTGCAGCATCTACAATTATATGCTTTGCTTTTCCTTCTCTTATCCATTGCTTTGCTATATTTTTCTCTTCAGTCACAAGCTTTCCACTGTTGGGCTTGCCCACATCTAACTCTGCAGATACTAAAAGACCGTAGGGCGTGTGTGCAGTTCTTATCCATCCTGATATTGCATCGCTTATCTCTATTGCATCCACAGGACACACAGCTTTGCAGGCACCGCAACCTTCACAAAGGTATTGCTTAATTCTGTGTCTCCTATTCACTATATGAATAGCTTCATAAATGCATACATTATCACACATTCCACACTCTATACATGCATCAGTTATCCTTGCTGTTTTTGCCGAGATGAGTTCTCTCTCTTCCTTCCACTCTTTCACATTGAACACAATATGTAAATTTGGTGCTTCCGCATCAGCATCCACTGCAACAATCTCATAGTCTCGAAGTAGAGAAATTAGAGAGCCTGTTAGCGTGCTTTTACCCACACCGCCCTTTCCGCTGGCCACCACTATGTCCATGAAATCACCTCCTCAATGCGTTTTGCAATACTCTCAAAGATCTTTGATGGCTTGCTCTCAGGATATTTTACAACTACAGGCACACCTTCAACGTAGCTCTTCAAAATTTCATCACTCATTGGTATCTCTGCTATTATCTCCCCCCCATATTTTTCCACTATGGAATCATGGGAGATATCACTCAAATCACTTCTGTTAACCACCACCCACGCTTTAAGGTTGAGTTTATTTAATAATTTAAGGATCATCTCCAAATCGTGCAAACCAAGAGGTGTAGGCTCGGTAACCGCTATCACCACTTTCGAATCTTCAATGGCTGCCGCCACATGATTTCCTGTGCCGGGCATGGTGTCAAAGAGATGGATGTCTGCTTTTATACCCAAAGCCCTTCTTCTTGCAGCAAGCACTGTGGGATATGACCTTTCCTCTCCGTTCTCAAGTTTTCCAGTTACAAGCTCAAGATTCTCACTGAGCTTTGTATAGTAGGTGTAACCCACAATCCGATAATCATCAAGAATTGCGCCCTCCTCAGGACACACAAGCTGGCAGGTACGGCACCCTGAACAGAGGGTTGGCATTAAAAAAGGATAGCCCTCTTTGAACTTAAGCAGGGCATTTTCTGCACATTCCTCGATGCATACACCGCATTTTGTGCATTTAGAATAATCAAACTTTGGTTTGAAAAGTTTCACGATTTCTTCATTCTCAAGTTTTGTGGAAAGGAGAATGTGGTCATTGGGACATTCAACATCTGCATCTACAAGAACCACATGGTATTTCTTAGCAAGGGTTAAAGCAAGATTTGTAGCTACTGTACTCTTCCCTGTACCTCCTTTTCCGCCTGTAACCGTTATCTTCATGGGGCTCACTCCTTTTACCAGGGGCCCATACCTCTCCCCATACCTCTGCTACCTCCACGACTCATTCCTCTACCTCTTCCTCGGCCCATGCCTCTACCTCCGCCACGATTCATACCTCCATACTGGGCTGGGGGTAATTGACCCTGAAGATACTGCATAACGGCATCTCTAACTCTAATTGCAGGCGAAGACCTCATATCAATACCTGACATTTGAAGAGCCTGAGCTGAGTTGGGGCCTATGGCTCCTGCAATCACTATCTGACATCCTTCATTTATGACTGCCTGTGCTGCTTGAATACCAGCTCCTCCACTGGCAGATGCCCCCGGATTCGGAATGGTGTATGCATTCTTTATCTCCATCCCCTCCACTTCCACTATGGTGAAAGCGGGGCATCTTCCAAACTGCATGGATACCATGTCATCAAGTCCACCTCGAGATTCTGAAGCTACACATATTTTCATTTCGGCTCACCGAATGAAGATAGGGGCATGCTTTTTAAATATTTCTGGACAGATTTGTAGAATGATCTTCGAATGGTGTATGGTATAATTTTCGATACTGTTAATCAATTTCTCTAATTCAACTATGTCGCCATATAAAAAGGGTGGAACTCCACAATATTTCCCTGATAGTCAAGCTCTATCCCTAGGATTAGACCTACAAAAGTTTCTTTATAATAGTCATAAATTACATTCTTAGTATAATATATCTCTTCGATGGTGTCATTTTTATCCACTGTAACATCCATTCTATCTCCTCCTTCTAAATATTATCTATGACTCTACAGACTCTGCCTTATACCTCGCAATCCTATTTTTGGGTTTCTTCGAATCTTTTACATCCCATGCCATATGCCACAATAGAATTATAAAAAGGTTCGATCGGGAGAAGAGAGAGGATTACCCTGTAAAAATTTTTAAATACTTCTTAACTTTCCTCTCCCTGTATGAGAAGTGCTGTGATATCTCTGGCAACCATCGTGTTACTGCTCCTAAGCATTAGTTTTGTTCATGCGGAAGAGAAGGAATCAGCTTATCCCACAATAACAGTTACCTTTGCAGATGGTAAGGTTTATAACATCACGGGTAAGATGTGGGGAGCAACCATATATCCCTATATTGAGGGGCGAATAACATCATTTAAGTGGGTGGACAAGATCACCTACTTATTCTTTGATAAATCCCTCAAGGGCCTTAACCCATATGGTGTGGATTTTGTTCGTGCTCTTGAAAAGCATACCTATGATGAATTTAACAAAAATATCTTCCTCGTAGTTGGAGATACTTTGAATGCTACCAATGAGCTCGATTCTGATCATGATGGATATACCAATATTCAGGAACTGAACAATGGTACATATCCGGGTGATCCAACAGATTATCCGGGAAAGAATGAAAAGAACTTCTGGGATCAGTATGGTGGATACACAGTGATTGGAGTGCTCATTGCTTCT
>JAGHBQ010000173.1 GCA_021160945.1 Thermoplasmata archaeon | reverse complement strand
ATCAAAAGGGTATTGAGGGTACTTATTAAGGAATAATATTGCTCCACAATGTCCTCTTTAGTATATATCTCATACCCTTCCTTTTCAAGAATTTCGAGCGTGTCTTCATCGTATCTATTTAAAAATACGATACTGTCAGGGACGTAATTGACCTTGGGGAGATATAACGCCTGATAATCGTTCATTGGACAGCTGGAGATCCCCACCACGCGATAGTTCTCCCACTCTCCGACGAGATTTATTTTGATAGTGTCTCCCACGCTAAAATGGCATTTTTTCGCTATACCATACCCTACCACAACTTCCTCCGGTGAAGAAAACCATCTACCTTGAATCACTGTGGATTTGAATGAACTATTATATCCAAGAAAATATGCCTGCGTATAGAGATTCTCAACCTTAACTCCCCAAAGTGTACCTGCCTTCTCACCAATGTTTATTGAGGATACATCTCCCCCAATCATCACCTCAAAAGGCACATCTATCTCTACTTCCATAAAATTTTGTGACACCGTGAAGGGTGTGAGGATGCCAAAGAAAAGAAGTGCAAATACTATCCCATATTTCAAACGAGATATTTTAGCAAAACCGCCTCGTAGGGCATTAACTACACGCACTCTCTTAACATACAGAAGTGGCAAGAGAGTGAAAATAATAAAAGCAATATAAACAATCAGGTTGTATATCCCAAGAAAATGTGTATTTAAAGAAAATGGTAGGCTCACAAAGACATCATTGTAATATGCACCTAGGGTTATCCCTATGAATATACCCACTGGATATCCGAGGGATCCAAAAATAAGATAATCTCCGGTGAAAAGGTATGTGATAAAAGATTCTGGCATGCCTATGGCTTTCATAATCCCTACACCTCTAAGTTCTCCGAGAATGTGCGTGATTGAAAGAAGGAGAATTATTAGAAGTGTTGGCCCTAGAACCAGCCCGAATAAGGAAAGCGAGAAGTTCTTCATTTCCTCTATTTCTTCTTCCCATGGCGGTTCTCCATCTTTCCAGGTGTTAAACTGGAGAACTTTTGTACGAGTCACAAGATAGTTTGATAGTGCATCAAAATCTCTCGCTTTCATAAGAACAAAAAGGGTCTTTCCCCTGTATTCTATGAGTACAAAAGGGTAAGTAGAGGGATAGTAGAGGGATTTACTCACAGTATATGTCTTGCCATTTATTTCTACTTTTTCACCCACAGGAATGTTCATTCCCAAGACCACAGCTTCGTCTGGACCCGGAGATTTCACATCCAAAGTTTTAAACTCACCATAGCCTACAAACACTGTGATGCTCTTTCCCTTTACTTGCATCTTTGCCGTATCATAGTAAGCATAGTCAACCACCTCACCGTATTTCTCTATTTCTTCAAGAGATGCATTTTCAGCCACTATTTGAGTGTCCCCTGCTGAGGATAGACTATCAACTATCTGTACTGCAGAGCCGATAATGGAGAGAGAAAAATTAAATGCAATAGAGAGAAGAAGAAAAACAAGAAAGATAGCTAAACCTCTTTTCTCCGCTCTTATTTTTTTAGTGAGAGTCTTCAGGAGCATAGAGCATCCCATCCCTCAGATTTATCAACTCATCCCCAAAATGGAAAAATTCGCGTTCATGGGTTGCCACAATCACTGTGGTTCCCTCTTCGTTTACCTTCTTGAGAATTTTCCATATCCTTTCCTTATTTTTCCAGTCAAGATTCGCCGTGGGCTCATCCGCCAGCAGATATTTCGGATCATTCGCCAGCGCTCTTGCAATTGCAATTCTCTGCATCTCGCCTCCACTCATGTGTATGGGCTTTTTATCTGCAAGATGCTCTCCGTTAACGAGCCTAAGAAGATGCATGGCCCTCTTTTCGGGCTCTGCAATCTTTCTAGAATAGCGCATGGGGAGCATCACATTCTCCTTGCCTGTGAGATATGGCACAAGATAAAAGAACTGGAACACGAAGCCCATATTCTCAAGTCTGAAACTGCGGCGTTCCTTCTCCTTCATTCTGGCCATATTTTTTCCATCAACTATCACGCTTCCCTTGCTTGGGAGGTCTATACCTGCCAGAAGGTTTATGAGTGTGGTTTTCCCACTTCCGGAGGCTCCCGCAACCACATAGAATTTTCCATCCTCAAATTTCAAACTGAGATCGCGCAGTGCGTGTACCTTCCCTATTTCGTAATATTTTGTGACGTTTTTCACCTCAATCATTCCTCTCACCCACCAGGTGAAGATATACATCCTCAAGGGAAATTTGTTCTATATCCATCTTGTAAATTTCTGAGTTTTGCAGATATTGTATAATTTCCCTCAAATCGTTCACATATACAACCTTTTCCTTTTGGTTACCCTTTATACTCACCCTATATCTCCAACCCACGGAGTTAAAAAGAGTCTTGGGCGAGCCTTCAATCACCTTTTTCCCTTCTTTCAGGAGCATTATTCTCGTGCATGAGCGCTCTATCAGCGGCATCTCATGGGCAGAGAGAATTATCGTTTTTCCCATATCCCTAAAGCGATGCAGCATATTCACTGTCTCCTTTTGTGCGGCAACATCAAGACCCAGCCAGGGTTCGTCCAGCACTATCACAGGGAAATCGGGCAGTATGACCCTTGCAAGGTAGAGTTTCTGCCACATACCGCGACTGAAGGTGTAGAGCTTCTTCTTTCGTTCATTATATAGCTTGACAAGTTTCAGAACCTCCCTTATTCTCTCCCTGCCCACATCCACATTGTAAAGTGCAGCGTAGAATTCTAAATCCTCCTCTGGAGTGAGACGCAGAAAACTGCCGCTTCTGGCGACTTCGAAGAGATATGCAATTTTTCTCTCTTCGGCTCTCGTTTTATGGACCTCTTTTCCCCTCAGCAGCACTCTGCCTCTGTCCGGTACTATCATGCCCACCAGTGCCCTCAGAAGCGTGGTCTTACCCGCACCGTTAGGACCTATTATTCCGAATATCTCTCCCTTCTCCACACGAAAGGATATACCCCTGATTACCCGGTTCTTCCCGTAAGCGATGTGAACATTTTCAAACTCTATCATTTGATTATCACCTTCTTCACCCGTATCGCTTTTAAAGTTCTCATCAGAAACAGCTTTCCGAGAAATAGATAAACAGCGGTGGAAACCACAAGGATGAGAAGCTCCTGATTAAGAGGCGATATAGTGGGTGTGGAGAGAATGGAGTGGCGAAAAAGGTCTATACTCCAGGTGTAGGGAATGATATAGGATACGTACACCATAGGTCTGGGGAGAAGATAAACGGGCACAAGTATTCCGCAGAGGAATGTGAATACGAATGTGAGACTCGTAACAATGTACCCTTCAGGACGAAATCTCAATCCCAGGGAGGCAAAGAGATAGCACATTCCCAGAGAGCTGAGAATTCCAAGAAACAGGGAAATCAGGAGAAGAAACGGAGCCATATGTAGACTCTCCCAGTAGAAGGGAATGGAGAGAAAGAACAGAAGCAGCATGGGTAAAGCGCTAGTGAGCAAACCTCCAAAATATACGCTGAGTAGAAATATGTCAGGTTTTACAGGCTTTGCGAGAAGCTCCTCTCTCCATACGCTGAAGTTGATGTAAACACTGTTGCTCTGTCCTATGAAGGCAAAGATTGTTAGACCCACTATGTAATAGGGTACGGCATCAATAGTGAGAAGATTGCTGAGCATGAGAACATAGGCAAACACACCCACTATTCCAAGGTAAATAAGCGTGCCCATTGTGTTCTCTGGATAGCGAATCCACGCTTTAAACATGGTTTTGGTGATTACCCATACCTGCTTATGCATCCTCATCTTTTACCCCCAGCATCTCCTGTAGAGATAATGCAGCACCATAGGACTCCAGTATTATTGAGCACTCTCCTGATAGCTTCTGGCTCATTCTTTCAACTTTATCTCCGAAAAGATGGAGGGACTCCTCAAGTATTGGCTCACCAATTCCGCTCACCAGAAAATGCGCCTTCTCAACATCTATATCCACCTCCGAAAATATCTTGACTACATTTTCAAAGAGCGCATAGAGAAAATTGCCGTAAATATGATAACTGGCAATCTTTATTTGATTTCTTTTATCGAAGAATCCCCCATGAAGCAGATTTCTGTATTCTCTGTTTTCGAATATTCCCAGTAGCTGAGCAAGATTGTTTCTCGCTCTCTTTTTTGCCTCCTCCGACTTCACGGGCATATTATGGTTCTGTAGCAGCATCAGTGCCCTGGAGGGGTCTATTTCCAGCAGTATATCTGCGATAGACCCTGCTGTGGGAGATAAATACGTCTTCCTTCCAAATATATACACACCACCACCGGTGATGTTGAACACATGCCTGTGAAGCGCACCACCCCACATCCCAACGCCAGAGGAATAGTGAAGCTCTAGGGGAATTGCGAAGCCTTCTTTTACGGGTACGAAAAGAGTTGAAGATGAATTCATGTGAATGAGCATTCCATCCGTAAGAAATCTGGTGGCTATGTAGCGAAGTGCGTTGATTGAGGACATGAAGGGCCATTTCTCCAGTGTATGTATCTCCCGAGGACGCAGAGTCTCGTGAAGGATGTAAAATTTCGCATCAAAGTATGATTCTGCAAATTCCCTGAGGTATCTGAGATAAGGTTCCCGGGGATAGGCCGCTTCAATGCTGGTGACAATTCCTACATGCACTCTTTCCCACCTGTTCAGCTCCCTCTCGATTATCTTCCTCAAGAGAGGGAGAATTATGTCTCTCATCCGAGAGCATCCTTCGCTCAGTTTGCTGGCCACCATACCTACGGGAAAAATTTCCGTTTCCATCCGTTCTGTCAGATGGCATACTTTCACATGCGCAGAGCCTATATCTATGCCCACAATTCCCTCCTCACTGGTGCTCATTCCAAACAACCTCTGCTATACCTTCCTCTTCCAGCATTTTTAGAAAGTTTACAACATCCTCCTCCACCCTCTCCACCGGCACTGAATATTTTGCGGATATGCTCTTCACAATATCCTTCATCTCCATACCATCACGAAGCATCACGATGACCTCATAGCCCAGCAGGTTAAGCTCATAAACCTCTCCGCAGGTGAAATCCACCAGGTATCTGTCCTCTGTGAGCATAAAATACTCTCCCAGTTTAACCTTCTTTACACGCATTCGGAACACCTCTCAGGTATGCATAAACCGGACACACGGTACACGAATCGCGAAGCTTACAGGAAGCACAGAACAGTTTAGGATATAGCGTCCCTATCCACTCCCTAGCTCTCTGAAAAAAGGGAGTTTTTAAAATATCATCCAGGGTGAGAAAATCATCCTCCACAAAACTTGGTGGCTTCAGTGAACCTGCATACTGGATAAATACACTCTTCATTTCGGGGTCTGCAAAGTTGAAACAGGGGAAAACATACCCATGAGGGCCCACGAAAATCCGCTTAAGAGTGTACGCTCCGCAACTTTTGCCTTGCCCTGATGAGAGCTCAAATAAAATATCGGAATACTGCAGAGTCCCGGAGTAATTTTTGAGCAGCAAAAGCTGTTCTTTGAGGGTAAAGAGTTCCAGCCTCAGCTTCAGCGGTACTCTGCCATGCTGTCCCCTTCTCTCATTGACCTCTCTTAAGCTTCTGAGAATATGGCCCAGCTCTTCCTTTATCTCTTCAAGAGAGCACTCCAGTCGTTCTCTGTATCTTCTCGCATTTCCGCTGTCTGTGGAGAGTTTGAAGAGATTGAGAATTATGTTTTTCCCCTCAAGTTCCTCAAATAGATTGGGCAACTCCCTCAGAGAATTTACGTTCAATTTTGTAATAACTGTGTTGAGTTGCAAATAGAAATCGTCATCCTCTCTTTTGAGTGAATCTATCTTTTTCACAGCTCTCATTGTTCTTTCAAATGTCCCCCTTCCTCTCATGGCGTTATGAGCCTCTCTATTGCCTCCATCAACACTTATTATTATATTTTTCAGTGAGTCCATATACATGGCGTCAAGAATTTTATCCAGCAACACACCGTTGGAGGTGAGAGAAAGTTCCACATTATCAATGTCCGTCAGGCGGTTCCACAGCTTCACAAAATCAGGATGTAAGGTGGATTCTCCCACGTTAGGTGAGAAATGCACGGTGGTACTGTACTCTCTGGAGTTCTCCATAAGCTCCACAAATCTCAGCAACTCGTTGTATGAAAGCTCAGATCGTGGGAAATCAGGAAAATAACCATGTCCAAGATAATTCCCATCTCTGTAATCCACAACACTACAGTGAATACAGTTCAGATTGCATCTGTATGTCAGATGCCAGTCAATCTCCAGACCTTTCATACTCTCCACTCCAAAAAAAGGAAAAAAGGTGGAATAACCCTGTTCTCCGGCTCAGACTTCTCCCAGATGGTTCTGCTGTTCTGCTCACGGAATAAACCTCCGAATTTACTTGGTGCAGAAACAGCAGATAACCGCACCTGCAGGGGATGTCGGTGCTGGTCCACCAGCCACTTTCTTTATACTCGGTGCTTCATATACCATCCTGCTCACCACCCTTTTTGGGCAGGACTTTATAGTTCTTTTAGTATATAATTCTTTTTCTGTTTTAAATAATCTTAAAACTCAAATTTTTAAACATCTGTTTAGATTTTTATTTGATTTTTTAACCACTGCAGGACATTTTTGAGTAAGTAATATTTCTTACCCTCAAAATTTTAATTTGCAATATCAAAATTGATAATAAATGCTTTTACATGCAAATTTCATGGAACCACATTCACACCAACATTTATCCAGGCATCCTCACCTATCTTCTCGAAACCGTATTTTTTGTAAAGTTTTATTGCCACATAATTATCACATCTAACCCACAGTACCACTTTTTGGGTATGCTTAGAGGCAATGCTCATAAAGTGCCCCACAACGCGGGATGCAAAACCTCTTCCACGATATTCTTTTTTTGTTATCACAGCACCCAGGACCCATATCTCAGGAAGATATGCAAGCGCAGAGGCAGTGCTCACCACAAAGCCGTTCTTTATTATTCCGTATACCAGCGCTTTTTTGACAAGATACTCAGGATTCTGAAATAGACGGGTGAGCAGATGAGGGTCTCTTATTTCCCTTACCTCCGGGTCCAGGAAATAGAATTGTGGTCTGGCAACCATAACATCTACCATGTAAATTCTGTTCTTACCCCTCCACATATCGCGATACTGGTAGGGCATATGCACTATGGCCTTATATTCCTCAAAGTAGTTCAGAAGCTCCTTCACCGCATTCCTTGTACCCTGAAGAATAACACTGGGAGTCGTGGCACCCCGATAAATCAGCATGTAGCCTCTTATTCCCCCTTCCCAATAGATGTAAAAGTCGGTGTTCTCCCTCTCCTTCCTCAAATCCCACAGCGCGAAGGCGTGTCTCCAGGGCTCTTTGAGACAGTACTCTTCGAGCTCCACCAGTTTTTCATTAAAGAGCACGGGCACACTAACAAAATTTTTACCGGAATATTTAACAGTTGTGGTTTTTTTCAATAACCTTGCTCTTCATCTGAGCTATGAGGTGATGAGAAGGTAAATCGAGATGACGAAGGTAATTATCCCTATGAAGAGCACAAACCAGTTGACCCTGGGAGTTGTGCTGGCTTTTCTTCTCTTCATCGTTTCCTCATAATTGGAGCGATAGGAGGAGTACTCTATCTCATTTGGCTGCGGGCTGAGAAACATTCTCCCATACGGGTTTCCTCTTCCGTAGGCAGAGATACCGGAAATCATATAGGATATGCCAAAAAAGATGAGTGATACGATGAATCCTAAGGCCACATCTATATACAGCCACAGAAGAACCAATCCTGTGCCAATGAATAGCCATAAGACAGAGACGGCCAGAACACGTTTATTCAACCATCTCTTATCCATCATTTTCTTTGCCTCCAGTCTCTGTTGTTTCAGGTATTATAGAAGGATGTTAATTTTTATATATAAACTTTATAGATAAACAATTCTTGGTGAAGAATATACCTTATGATACTTTTGGAGGGGGCATGCCGGCAGAGCTTTCAATTTTATCATCTGTGATAATCATATAGAAAAATTTAAATTCTCAATTACCAAGAGTTTACTATGCTCGAAAAAGTTGCGCCTACTGGTATAAAGAAGCTAGATGATGCATTGGGTGGTGGCTTTTCCCGGGATGGCATGTCCCTCATAGTTGGCCCCTCAGGAATAGGAAAAACTATTTTGGCCGTTCAGTGGTTAGCGGAAGGGGCCCGGAATGGCGAAACATGCGTGTATATATCCACAACCATACCTGCAGAAGCTGTTGTAATTTACTATGGGAAAATGAAGTTTCTCAGAGATGTGGCTGATAAGATTTACTGGTACGACATGTATATAAGTCCAAGAGATTTGATACCATTCACTCCCAAGAAAATTCTCCAGATTTTCCCCTCCATCATGCCAGAGTTTTTTGATGAAAATCTCAATTTAAAGAAGAAAATAGACAGGCTTGTGATAGACAGCCTCACAACAATTGAGGAGATTATAGGAGATTCTTCAATGTTCAGATATCTTGGAGCAACATGGATTCGCTTTTTCCACGAGAAGAAGATAGCCGCTCTGCTCATTGAAGAGATGGATGAGAGTAAAGAAAAGATGGGTGAGATGAGAAACTTCAGTGAGGCAACCATAGTGATGGATCACATGGAGAATAGGAATATGCATATGAGAGCACTTCGCATTGTGAAAAGATATGGATATAATCATCCTACCTACTGGATGCCGTTTCACATAAGGGACGAGGGAATCATCCTATGAAGGAGAAACTCAAAGAAATAGTTGAGGAGATTATCGACGAATCAAAGATAGTGCTTGTTCTAACCAAACCTGAGTTAAGAAGCATGGTGGGCTATGCAATAGTGGCAGAGCTTTTAAAGAATCAAGATGTATCAGGATTGTACATCGCATTAAATGTTCCACATTCAACGGTTGAGAAGAAGATAAAGAAACTGGGTGGAGACCCATCGCGTATCTTTTTCATTGACTGCATCACGGCTTCCATTAAACCAGTGGAGGGGAAAGATAATGTAATTTACCTTGACAGTCCTCGGCTGATGCTTCTGGAGGGAGCTATAAGACATGGATTGAGAATGCTGAACGGAGAAAGAAATTTTGTGTACATTGAATCCATCAGTACCTTTCTTGCCTACAATTCATATCAGGCCTTCATCAAATTTTTGCGATCGATAACCAATGAAATAAGACTCTATGGTCTTGTTGGAATAATCTTTATGCTTGACAAAGAACTGGAGGAGGTGGAATTCAGCCAGGCAACAACCTTTGTGGATGATATAATGGATCTGAGACACCTTACAATGGAGGACCTTCGTTCCTGAGATATTTCTTCCGGAATGCCTCTTCAACATCCACACCGAGAACATTTGCCACTGACAAAAGCCAGGCAAATACATCTGCAACTTCTTCCTCTATACCCTCATTTTCCCTTACTGCCTTGTAAAGTTCGCCCAACTCTTCACCCAGCCATACCAGATTTTTCCATACACCCCTTTCTCGATCTCTTTTTCCGTAAAATTCATCGATGAGCTTCTGAGCATTTTTTATCTCCATAAAAAGAGAATTTAATCGCCTAATTTATACATTTTCCCGTTTTATTATCAACCTACTGTCGGTTAATCTTAAATACTTAATAATCTTTTAGGTTTTATGAGCAAAATAAGAAAGTTAAGGATTATAGAAAAATTTATGTT
>JAGHBQ010000165.1 GCA_021160945.1 Thermoplasmata archaeon | reverse complement strand
TTCCTGTTCTAATTCTCATCAGAGAAAGACCGTGACATCTTTATTTAAGTCTTACGTAGTGATTATTAAAAATGAAAATGGAAATCGTGTCTGTTTTTGCTAAACAGCTTGTATTGAGCGATAGTGAAGGATTTGGGCGGAGTGCTGAAGGCACGAAGCCAGATATCCACCTGTTGTTTCAAGCCGCACTGCCCGATTACGCCTAACGTTCCGCGGCTAAGCGAAGTTACCCGGTAGGGCAATTTGGAAGGGCGTTTAGCCGAAGTATTGCGCCCCGAACGAAGCGTAGCGAAGTGAGAGCAAAGCGTGGCCGAAGGAGTTGCGGTTTTGTTTCGGAGAGCCTCTTTACCATCTTTCCGAAGGGAGTTAAATAACCTTGTTGTTATTTGGTGGTTAAGGTTCGGAGAGACTGTGTCTAACGGCACAGCCCGCAGGGCAAAACCGCAATTGCGCAAGTACATGGAATATCCGAAATTCGCATAACCTCCAACATCGAAGTTATCAGGAAATTTCAATACTTCATAGTCCATTAAAGAAAATATGGGATTTGAGAATAAAAACCTTACGCCGAAATAGAGATATGAACTCATTGGTCGCTAATTGAGGAAATAAAGCTTCACAGGTGTTCATATCACTGAAATTGAGAAAATCAGTCCAGAATATTTAAAAAAATATAAGAGAGTGAAAACAACCTAAGAAAAACTTTTATTCCATTATGTAGTTAATGTTTTATGAAGATGCTGGGTGAACGGGGGATACTCTGGGGGAACACTTCTTGAGGGAGATAATTGAAAATATGAGTTCGGAAGAATTTGCGAGATTGTGCAATAGACTGGTAACTCATATGGGATTTAAGATTCGAAAGAGTGTGTATCGTGAGAATGTTGTGGTCCTTGACGCATACATGCATGTCCCGGGCAGTGCTCTTCACTATGTTATTGTTTTTCTTCGCAAACCTCAGGTAGCAAGAGAGGATCTTATGGACATAATATTTTCAGAAGAAACTGTAGAGCTCAGATGGATGATAATCACCACCGGGTACTTTGAGGAGGCGGCAAAAACTCTGCAGGGGGAAAATGTCACTCTTATGGATTGGAAAGATTTTGAAAGATTGCTCAATAATTTTGGAATGAAAGAGGAGCTTGAGAGGTCGAAAAGAGGAGAAGAAGCAAGGAAAGGAAGATATCTTCCCAGTGCGGGTGAGCTGGATTCCCAGCTTCAGTGGGCCCGTGAATTCATGGAAAAAGAAAATTACGAGAAAGCTCTGGAATATGTGAATAGAGCTCTGAAAATAAAAGAAACATCGACGGCAAAGAAGCTCAAGGCAAAGATTCTTCATGGCCTTGGAAGGAACGAAGAAGCAGTGCCTCTCCTTACCTCGGTTCTGGAGGGAAATGTGGGAGATGACGAAGCATGGTTTCTCTTAGGAGAGGTTCTTGAAGCTATGAATAATCTGGAGGAAGCTGAGAGAGCCTATGAGCAATGCATAAAATTTAACAGCAGAAATATAGGTTGCTGGATAAATAGAGGTAATATAATGGTTGAGATGGAGAAGTATCAGGAGGCTCTTCTGTGCTATGAAAATGCCCTGAGACTCAGGGAGAATATACCTGAAGTATGGAGCAACAGAGGGGTTGTGCTTAAGCATTTAGGAAAATATGATGAGGCACTGCAGAGCTACAACACGGCTTTAAAATTAAATCCTGATTTTGCAGAGGCATATTTAAATAAGGCCTATCTTTATTTTGATAAGAAGAAGTATGAGAAGGCGCAGAATGAAGTAGTGGAGTACCTGAAAAGGAGAAATGATGCCCGTGGCTGGCTTCTTCTTGCTCAGATTTATTTAAAAAGAGGAAGAGAGAAGGATGCCGAAGAATCTCTCAAGAAGGTTCTTGAACTCGAACCTGGAAATCTTGAGGCTCGTGAATTGTTCAAGAGGATTAAAACTTCAAGGGAATATGAAGGGTTTGCAGAAGAGATGGAAAAAATAAAGAAAAGTATGATAAAGGTGGCCAATGCTCTTGATGAAAATACAGGTAAAGAAATTGAGAAGAAATTAAGCCAGGGCAAAATCTATGATGCATGGATTTCCCTTGTAAGAAGATGGGAGGATAACAGAGAGCATCTGGAGAGAGAGAAAGATATGTTGAGAAATGCTCTAATTGAGAGTTTGAGAATCTTGGCAAAGAGAAAAGGTGTTAGATTAGGGAATCTCAAAAGAATGAAGAGCGAAACTCTGATAAATGCTCTCAAAAAATTCAAAGAGGAAGAGTAATTTTAATATGCAAAAAGGATTTAGGGAATCTAAATGACATTCGAAAAATCAAAATGGATGGAGTTGCCGCGAGAGATATATGCTGGGCATGATGTTTTGAAGAATATTGGCTCAATGTGTAGAAGATTTGGTTTTGGTGATTACGCATTTATTGTAACTGGTGAGAAAACCTACGATATTGCAGGAGAAAAGGTGAAGGAAATTCTGGAGGAAAGCAAATTCACAGTGGATGTAATTAAAACTGGGATTGCGAATTCCTGCAATGTAGAAATAGTCAAAGAGAAGGCTCAAGAAGTCAATTTTCTTGTTGGAGTGGGTGGCGGTAGCAAGATTGATATTGCAAAGAAAGCCTCCTATGATTTGGGAATTCCATTCATAAGCGTACCCACAAATGCAGCTCATGATGGCATTGCAAGCCCACGAGCATCCATAAGGGATAATGGGACATCAATTTCCATGGAGGCACAGGAACCCATGGGCATTATAGCAGACACGAGCATAATAGTCCAAGCGCCGTATCGCTATCTAGCCGCGGGAGCTGCAGATGTCATTGCCAACATCACGGCCATAAAGGACTGGGAGCTGGCACATAAATTGAGAAATGAGAAATTCAGCACCACAGCCTATGGAATAGCAAAATATTCTGCAGAGGGGATAGTAGATAATGCAGATCTCATAAAACCCAATCTTGAGGAATCCGCGTGGATTGTGGTGAAGGCAATAATAGTCTCAGGAATGGCCATGAGTATCGCGAACTCCTCGAGACCGGGAAGCGGTTCGGAGCATCTTTTTGCCCATGCTCTGGAGAGAATAGCTCCTGGAAAGGCGCTCCATGGAGAGATGGTGGGTGTAGGCACCATAAT
>JAGHBQ010000008.1 GCA_021160945.1 Thermoplasmata archaeon | reverse complement strand
GCCATAGGCCAGGGTATAGCTGCTGGTAGTGGTGCAGCCGCATCAAGTGAAGAGCCCCGTGCATTCTCCAAGTCTATTATATTCTCTGTGCTACCTGAAACTCAGAGTATTTACGCACTTATTGTTTCCATTATAATTCTCTATTCTGCAGGGCTTTTGGGTGGAGCACCTCATTTCTCCTCCACAATGGCACTTCTGGTAGGTATAGGAGCAATAGGGGCTGGATTATCCATAGGCTTTGCAGGTCTCAGCGGTATAGGTCAGGGAATCACGGCTGCGATGGGTATTGGTGCGTTCACACGCAGACCAGAGAGCTTTGGAAAGAGTATGATGCTTTCGGTCATGAGCGAAACCTTTGCCATATTTGGTTTGTTGATCGCAATTTTAATTCTTCGAGCCATTGGGGTGTTCTAAATGGGTGCCATTGAGAACATAATCAGAAGAATAGAAGAAGATGCACAATGGAAGATAAGAGAATACGAGGAAAAGGCAGTGAAAGAGTTGGAGGAGATAAGAAAGAGAGAGGAAGAGCAGTGGGAGCGAGAGCGAAATAAATTGGAAAGAGATGGAAAAAGAGAGGCGGAGAGCATAAAGCAGATGCATCTTTCCAAATCTCACCTTGAAGGGAGAAAGCTCATAATGAATGTGCGTGAAAAAATTATTGAGAAAGTGTTAGAAGAAATGAAGACGTGTGCCAGAGAAGTAATGGGGGAGATGTACAGCGAATATATAAAAAATAGAATTGAGGAAGCCAGTGAGGTTCTAGGTAATGAATTTCGCATAATCTGTTTGAAGGATGATGTTAAAAAGGTGAAGAAGCTCGCGAAAGAGTGTGGGATTAAAGTGGAAGTGGTGCCCGGGGATGTTCCCGGTGGAGGAATCATAGCGATGAGCCTTGATTCACTTAAGAAGGTGAATTACAGTATTGAGGCTCATTTCAATAGGAATATGGCGGATATAAGAAAGAGAATCTATAAGAAGCTGTTCGGTGAAGAGTATGCTTGATTCCACAGCCATAATTCTAGCAATTACGATATCTTTGCTTACCATTTTTGTAGTGATAGCTTTCCTCATGGGCTTCTTCAGAAAGATGTTGAGTATTGGAGCGTATATGGGTCCAAATGCCACTATATTTGCCATAGGAAATAAATATACGGAAAAAGAGCATCTTGAGGAAATTCTGAATTACGCAAGTATTAATGAAGTATTGTCAGAGATAAGAAAAGAAGGATATCATGTGGAAGATTTGAAAAGGTATGATATTGAAGTGGAAAAGAGCATGCTTTCGATGATGAAGAGGGCCGTAGAGATGCTTCCAGATGATGCAAAGAACTTTGCAGAAGCCTATATGCTCAAGTATGATGCCAACACAGTAAAGAGAATTTTAAGGGCTAAGTATGCGAAAGTTCCCAAAAATAGAATTTACGATATGGTGTATGAGGGGCGTCACATTTCCAGGCTTATTATACAGCATATGGTTGAAGCTACAAATATGGAAGATGCATTTGCAGCTTTAGATGCTACACCTTTCAGGGAATGCATAAAAGTGTGGAACGAGAGCAATGACCTAAGAAAGGTTGAACTTACTCTGGATAGGATAGTTCTTCGTAGTCTTATGGAAAGTAAGAATGCTTTGGATGAGAACGCTCTGGAGCCAACCAACATATTTCTCTCCATGCTTGTTGATATTTACAATATAAAAACTGTTGCAAGAACGAAGGCGGCAGAGATGGAGAATATAGAGGAGCTACTTCTGGAAGGAGGATATGAGCTTAGTGAATGGAAGCTTAGAGGAATGGCCGATGCTCGAAGTCTGGAGGAGGCACTTGCTCAATTAGAAGGAACCAGTTATTCTTTTCTACGCGATGTTCACGATCCGTTCATAATAGAGCTGGAACTTGACAGGATGCTTTTGAGAAAGGTTAATGAGCTATCTCTCGCATTCTCAACATCCGCGGGTCCTCTCATTATGTTCCTTGTTTCGAAGGACTTTGAGGCTCGAAATCTTAAAGCCATATTGAAGGGCTATATGGAGAGTTTGCCCAAGGATAGGATAAGGGGA
Organism: Thermoplasmata archaeon; assembly: GCA_021160945.1. Lineage (GTDB taxonomy): Archaea > Thermoplasmatota > Thermoplasmata > Thermoplasmatales > Aciduliprofundaceae > S014-41. The sequence goes on along the minus strand of JAGHBQ010000008.1, from coordinate 3,167 downwards.
TTGCTGGTAGGTGATGCTCCATGAAAATAGTGGTTGTGGGCACCAGGGATGTGGTAAATGGATTTCAGCTTGCTGGTATAAAGGATGTTTACGAATGTGAAGATCCATGGAAAGCCAAGGAAATTTTAGAAGAGGTAAAAGATATGAATGATGTAGCAATAGTGATAATTCCGCGGAGCATCTCGGGAGAGATAAGGGAGTTCCTTAATGACTGGAAGCGTGAGAAGGGCATCTATCCAGTAATACTTGAGATTCCGGATGGGAAGGAAACTCGAGAGTTTGAAGATCCCATGAGAGAGCTCGTTAAAAGAGCAATAGGAATAGATATATTGAAGAGGTGAAAAAAATGGGAAAAATAATTAGAGTTGCAGGGCCAGTAGTCGTGGCAGAAGGAATGAAAGGAAGTGAGATGTACGAAGTAGTGAGAGTTGGAGAAGAAGGTCTCGTAGGTGAAATTATAGGCCTTCTTGGCGATACTGCCACTATTCAGGTGTATGAAGAAACTTCGGGTATAAGGCCTGGAGAGAAGGTGGAAAGAACAGGTGCGCCATTATCTGTGATGCTTGGACCTGGATTAATAAGCCAGATCTACGATGGTATTCAAAGGCCTCTACCCCAGATCAAGCTTCTTATGGGAGATTTTGTAAAGAGAGGCGCAAATGTTCCACCCTTAGATTTGAAAAAGAGATGGCATTTTGTTCCGAGAGTTAGGAAGGGGAACAGAGTTACAGGAGGGGATATCCTTGGTACAGTGCAGGAGACGAAGCTTGTAGAGCACAGGATAATGGTTCCTCCAGGGGTTGAAGGTATCGTGGATTATATTGCGGAAGAGGGCGATTATACGGTGGAAGAAATAATAGCGAAAATAGGTGGGGAAGAGGTGAAGATGTATCAGAAATGGCCGGTGAGAAGACAGCGACCTTTCAAGAGAAAAATAGATCCTGAGGATCTTCTCGTAACAGGCCAGAGGATTCTTGACACATTTTTCCCTATTGCAAAGGGAGGCACTGCAGCGATTCCTGGAGGCTTCGGAACAGGAAAAACTGTAACACAGCATCAGCTTGCAAAATGGAGCGATGCTGATATCATAGTCTATGTGGGCTGTGGAGAGAGAGGCAATGAGATGACCGAAGTGCTTGAGGATTTTCCAAAGCTTAAGGACCCACGGAGCGGAGAGCCTCTGATGAACAGGACGGTGCTTATTGCAAACACCTCCAATATGCCTGTGGCTGCGCGAGAAGCCAGTATTTACACAGGGATAACAATTGCAGAATATTTCAGGGATATGGGATATCATGTAGCTCTTATGGCTTATTCCACCTCAAGATGGGCTGAGGCATTGAGAGAGATATCTGGACGACTTGAAGAGATGCCCGGGGAGGAAGGATATCCTGCCTATCTTGCCTCCCGTCTGGCTGAGTTCTACGAGCGTGCAGGATATGTGGAAGTGCTTGGCTCAGAGAATAAAAGAGGCTCCGTAACAGTTGTGGGTGCAGTATCCCCGCCTGGTGGAGACTTTAGTGAGCCAGTTACGCAGAACACTCTGCGTATTGTAAAGGTTTTCTGGGCTCTGGATGCTGATCTGGCTCATAAGAGGCACTTTCCATCCATAAACTGGCTTCGTTCTTATTCTCTCTATCTAAATTCTGTTCGCAAATGGTGGGAGGAGAATGTAGCAAAGGACTGGTATCAGCTGAGAAGAGAGGCCATGAGCATACTTCAAAGGGAATCCGAGCTTCAGGAAATTGTTCAGCTTGTGGGTCCTGATGCACTCCCTGCTAGAGAGCAGGCGCTACTTGAAACTGCTCGCTCTCTCAGAGAAGATTTCCTGCAGCAGAATGCGTTCCATGAGGTGGATACATACTGTCCGGGAGAGAAACAGTATCACATGCTTCGTCTAATTCTGAAGTTCCATAGACTGATTACAGATGCTGTGGAGAAGGGCGTGCCCATGGAAAAAATAAGAAGGCTAAGCGTTAAGGAAGACCTTGCCTATATGGGAAGAATTCCCAACGAGAGCTATTTTGAAGAATTTGAGAAGATAGAGAGAAAGATGGAAGATGAAATCAATGCTCTGGTCTCAGAGGTGAAGTAAATGGAAGTTGAATATAAAACAATTAGAGAAATCAAAGGTCCTCTGCTGATTGTTGAAAACACAAAGAATGTAGCATATGGAGAAGTGGTTAGAATAAGGGGACCCGATGGAAGGGAGCGCCTTGGTCAGGTTTTAGAGGCAAGGGAAGATATGGCCATAGTGCAGGTATTTGAAGGCACCCGTGGTTTGGATGTAAAGAACACCAGTGTAAAGTTTCTTGGGGAAACCCTAAAAATAGGTGTATCCATGGAAATGCTGGGTCGTGTATTTGATGGTACCGGGAGACCAATAGATGGAGGACCTGATATAATACCTGAGGAAATGAGGGATATAAATGGATACCCCATTAATCCCTCTGCCAGAGCGTATCCAAGGGAATTTATTCAAACAGGTATATCAACGATAGATGGTATGAACACATTAGTTAGAGGGCAGAAACTGCCTATATTCAGCGGCTCTGGTTTGCCACATAACGAAATTGCAGCACAGATTGCCCGTCAGGCGAAACTGAGGGGAAAAGGAGAGAAATTTGCGGTAGTATTCGTGGCTATGGGTATAACTGCGGAGGAGGCAAATTTCTTCAGAAGAGAGTTCGAAAGAACCGGTGCCTTGGAAAGAACAGTTCTTTTCTTAAATCTTGCAAATGATCCGGCAATAGAGAGAATAGTTATTCCGAGGATGGGTTTAACTGTAGCTGAATATCTTGCTTACACAAAGGATATGCATGTGCTGGTTATTCTTACAGATATGACTAACTACTGTGAGGCTCTGAGAGAAATAAGTGCAGCAAGAGAAGAGGTTCCGGGTAGAAGAGGATATCCTGGGTACATGTACACAGATCTCGCAACAATATACGAGAGAGCTGGGAGAATTATAGGTAAAAAAGGAAGCATCACTCAGATACCTATCCTCACGATGCCTGATGATGACATGACGCATCCGATTCCAGACCTTACAGGATACATAACAGAAGGACAGATAGTTTTAAGCAGAGCCCTACACCGCCGTGGTATATATCCACCCATAAATCCCCTGCTCTCATTATCAAGGCTGATGAAGGAGGGTATCGGTG
>JAGHBQ010000072.1 GCA_021160945.1 Thermoplasmata archaeon | reverse complement strand
GATACTCTGCAAATACAATCATCCACAATCAAACGGGAATAATTGAACGTTTCTTTCAAACTTATGCAAAGCACAGACACGCGTTTAGCACCAAAGATGAGTTCCTGCACTGGTACAACTGCGTCAGACATCATATGTCCCTCAATCTCGATGAGCTTGAAACTCCGGAAAAGGCATTCTACAGAAAAGCACAGGATATAATGCCTGGCAATTTTCTAAGGTTAATTGAGAATATGATAGGAGGTGCTAATGATAACTCACAACCGACGAACTAATTTCCAGATACCACACCATGTTTTCCACCTGTAGAGTACGGAAATTATTCAGCCCTCTTAAAAGAGGGCAAACTCGCAACTATCGTTGCTCGTTTCGCCAAAGAGTTAAGAAGGAGAGAGAAAGTGGTAAAATTAAGCGAGAGGAAGATAAGATGGATAGTGAGGCTATATAGGGATGTGAGCACGAAAGAAGCGAAAAAATATTCGTACTCCACACAAAGCAGCAGGAATAGAAAAACTCAAATATTGTCTCTCGATACCTTTTTGGTGATCTTTGTGGGTGATCTAAGTTCTATAATTAAATGGGCAGAATCCACATTGGATGCAGAGTATGTAGAGATAAGATTTGAGGATATTGAGCGTTTTCATACACGACTTCGTGACGGAACATTTCACACATTTACATCTTCGCATTCTCATGGATATGGAATAAGAGTTCTGGCTCAAGGTGCCTGGGGATTTTCCACAACCACGAAAGATAGAGAGGTGAAAGATGCCATTCTCGATGCCTATAAAATGGCAAAGGTATCCTCAAACAGCAGAGAGGAAAAAATTCAGCTTGCGGAGATAGATGCGATAGAGGACGAGGTGAATTCAAAGATGCAGATAAAGCCTGGGAAAATAAGTGTTGAGGATAAAATAGAAAGAATGAAAAATCTGGAGAAATTGCTGAAAGAAGATAAAAATGTGGTTTCAAGTGATATAAGATATGAGGATGTTACAGGAATCAAGATTCTTGTAACAAGTGAAGGTACAGAAATAAGATGGGATGTGAATTATATCTGGCAGTATGTGTGGCTCACGGGAAAGAATGAAAGGGGAAGGGCAGCAGTGAGAGATGAGATAGGAAGCGTTGACAAGGGATGGGAGATTTTTCAGGAGGAAAGTGAAGAAATAGTGGCAGAGAGAGCTCACAAAAAACTCCACTCTCAACTCATGGGAGTATATCCAAAGAGAGGTGAATATCCTATAGTGGCAGCCCCGATTATAGTTGGAATAATAGCCCATGAAGCTCTTGGTCATCTTGCGGAGGCAGATCTCACAATAAATTCTCCCTTCCATGCCCTGATAGGAAAGCAAATAGCTCCTGAATATGTGAGTATGAGTGATAGAATTGTAGAGGGAGGATTTGGAAATGATATCTACGATGATGAGGGTTCCAAAGTAAGGGATGTTCATATAATAGAGAAGGGCATATTGAAGGATATAATGCTGAATCGAGACTATGCTTTCAAATATGGCAGGAAACCCAACGGTCATGCAAGAGCTGAAAATTATTCTGTTCCTCCAATTATAAGAATGCGCAACACGGTATTTGAGAGAGGAGACCATAGTTTTGAGGAACTTTTGGAAGGAATAAAGTTTGGTTACTATCTAGTGGATTTCCGTGGCGGACAGGCAGAGCTGAACTCATCCTTCCAGGTGGGTGTCCAGGAGGGCTATGTGATTAGAAATGGAGAGATTGCGGAGAGTATAAAGGACACATCCATAAGTGGTATTGCCATAGAAGCACTGAAAAAGATAAGCGCCGTTGGAAAGGATTTTGGACTTGAGATGGGACGTTGTGGAAAAGGACAAACAGCTTATGTGAGTAGTGGAGGCCCACATTTAAGGTTTGATTGCGGTATTGTGGTGGGTGGTCAGAGATGAACCTCATAAAGTTTGGTGAGAAATATTTTGACGAAGTGGAAATTTCCACTTACAGAAAGAAGGAGATAAGGGCTGAGATAGAGCTTAACCAGATATCAATGTCCTCTATCTCCCGAAAAACAAAGACTGTAATTCGGGGAATAAGTGATAAGAGACTTGGAATATATGTGGTGGATGGAGATGGCGAGGAGAAGATAAAAGATGGCATTGAGAAAGCCTATAAAATGGCAAAGATGAATCGGCGTGATGAAAGATGGGTATCCTTGCCACAGAAGCAGAGTTATGGAAAAAGAACTGAAATAAATGAGGACTTGAAGGAACGGGAGCCGGAGTTTTTTGTAAATATACTTTTAGATTCCGCTAAAAGAATACTTCGAGAGGACGTAAATGCAGTGGTTGCAGGTGGTGAATCTGGAAGCGAGTGGGTAGAAAGCATGGTTATGAATTCTCATGCCGTGGAGGTCTCCCAGGAAAATGTGGCAGCGTACTTTTATCTTTATGTTGTAGGCAGAAAGGGAAATCAGGTTACTCCTGGAATATTTGATATGGATGTGAGGAGAGACGCGAATCTTGACACTGATTATATTGTATCTTCACTTTTAAGCAAACTGAAAAAAGCTTATAATGTGGTACCATCGAAAGATGGAGAATCAACAGTAATACTGGAACCCTTTGCTCTTTCTGAACTTATAGAGTATACCCTTCTTCCCTCTTTGAAGGGTGATAGAAAGGTAAAGGGTACCTCGTATCTTCAGGATAAATTAGGGGAGAGAGTTTTAAATGAAAGTATAAACCTCATGGATGACCCATGGCATCCTCTGGGTGTTGAAAGAATAATTGCGGATGATGAGGGAGTTGCATCCAGAAGAACCGAGATTTTCAGAAAGGGCAAGCTTGAGGGTTTTCTCTGGGACAATTACTGGGGTGGAATTGAAGGAGTGGGCTCTACTGGTAATGGGTACAGAGATCTCAAAACAGGAGGAATAAATATTGCACCCCACAACTTGGTTCTGGAACCTGGGAATCAAAAGGTAGAAGATATTATCTCTGGCATAAAGGAAGGATATCTTGTTTCCTTGCTTCAGGGTGCTCATTCCAGCAATCCGGATACAGGAGATTTCAGTGTTGTTGCCAACCCTGCCTTCAAAATAGAGAATGGAGAGATAGTCGGCTCAACCGTCTTCATGCTCTCTGGGAATATAATGTCTCTTCTAAATCATGTGGAGGAGCTAAGCAGTGAGCAGAGAAAAGTATACGCCTTGGGAAGAGGCATATTTCCCTACGTGAAATTTTACGATGTGAAGATTGCCTCGGTGAGCAAATGAAAATATCTGTGAAGAGGGTAACCTTGTTTTCCTCTATTTTGATTTTTCTTCTTTTTTTCTCTACAGTAAGCGCGATATCCTTTAAAATTGAGGATCCTGAAGATATAGACAATGCAAATTTTGATATTATCTCTGCGGGTGCCTATAAAATAGGAGATATTCAATATTTCTGGTTAGATGTAAGGAACGAAATTAATCTCACTCCCGCCAATTACACAAAGAACTATGAAGTAAATATAACATTTCAAGATGCCTATCTCCACCTTTATGTGGTTATTTGGGAAAATGAGAATGATGTAATGAGCTTTGCGATATCTTCCAATGGACTGAACTACAAATTTGATAATTATACCATAGAAAAGGGAAACATTACTTTCTGGCTATCAGATAGATGTATTGAAAAACATGGAAATATAACCCGTGTGATTTTTATAGCGGGTGAAGAAAATCTGGAGAGAAATGTAATAAAGAGCCTGGATTTTGCTTATTATCCACCACAAAGAACATCTGAGAAGGAAGATGGCTTTTCCTATCTTTATCTTATCCTGTCCATCATTTTTGCTGCACTCATATCAGCTTTGATTTATATGTGGTGGAGAAATAAAAAGAATAAAAAAATTTTTAATTGAACATGTAATCAGCCACTTATGGTTGTACTCAATGGATCTTCTC
>JAGHBQ010000177.1 GCA_021160945.1 Thermoplasmata archaeon | reverse complement strand
ATCACACCCTTCTCTTTTAGCTCCTTCTCATATCCTATATGGAGATCACCTATCACTATTGCCTTCAGTTCCGAAATATAAAACGCCCTCTCTCCAATTACCTGCTCAATCATAAAGCACACCATATTGGAGAACTATTCCTCCCTCTATTATTTCACACTTAAGGAGTTTAAGAAGTATAACATCTTCCTCCTCCGATGCCCCCATTCCTTCAGCAAGGGTAGGTGCTCCTCCTCCTATTACAATTGAGCCCACAAAAATCCATAGCTCATCCACCAATTTTTCCTTTAAAAAGGAATATATAATCGTACCTCCTCCTTCCACCAGAATGCTTTTTATCCCTCTCCTATAAAGCTTTTCAAGGGCACAGCGGAGATCAACGTGATGCTTTCCGCATCTTATTATCTCTGCATTTATCTCTCTTTTCCCTGCACTTTCGGTGGTTATCACTATTGTAGGCGCCTTATTATCCAGCACTCTCGCATTTGAGGGTATTCTCAGTTTAGAGTCTAGAATCACTCTCACAGGATTTTTGGGATTCTTCACAAATTTTTCTTTCACAGTTAGCCTTGGATCATCTTTAAGCACTGTGTTTATACCTACGAGAATCGCATCAACTCGATTGCGTAACTGATGCACTCTGCAAAAATCCTCCTCGCTACTTATCTTTATCCTTCTTCCACCACGCAGTGCGATTTTTCCATCCACACTCATGGCCGCGTTAATAATTACCTTCGGTCTCATTTTCATCTACCAAACCTTCTCTGTCTGAGCTGATAGGCTCTTATGGCACGTAGAAAATCTATTTTGCGGAATGTAGGCCAGTAGATATCTGAGAAGTAGAATTCTGAATAGGCGCTCTGCCATAGGAGAAAGTTACTTATTCTCTCTTCTCCTGATGTTCGGAGAATTAAGTCTGGATCAGGGAGATTGCCTGTGTAAAGATGCTCTCTAACAACGTCCTCAGTTATATCTTCCACCTCAAGCTTTCCATCTTTCACCTTTCTGGCGATTTCTTTTATCGCCCTTACAATCTCTTCACGACCCCCATATGCTATGGCAACATTCAAATAAAAATTATTATTATGTTTTGTTTTCTCCTCCGCGTATCTTATTGCCTCTTTAAGCTCATCTGGGAGAATATCAGTTTGTCCAATAACTTTTATCCTCACACCATTTTTCTTCACTCTTTCATCATCCGCAGCTTCTCTTAGACTCTCAACGAAAAGCTTTATCAATTTCTCTACCTCTTCCCTGCTTCTTTTGAAATTCTCTGTCGAAAAGGCATAAACTGTGATAATTTTAACACCCAGCTCTCTGCACCATTCCAAGACCTCTTCCAGTTTGTCTTTCCCCTTTTCATGCCCTTTTGTAGGCTCCATCCAAAGCTCCTTGGCAAATCTCCTGTTCCCATCCATAATTATGCCAATGTGCTTTGGAATCTCTCCTTTCTTCACTATACTGAGAAGCCTCTTCTCGTAAGCTTTGTATGCAGTATCCACTAACTCCTTTGATATATCCATCGAGCCAGCATTTCTCTCATCTTATTTATTTCTTTTCTCTCACAGAAGAAAAAGAGAATATCTCCCTCCGTTAAGAGAAAATCTGGCGGTGGATTGGTTATTATCTTTCCTTCTCTCTTTACCGCTATTATTGTCCCAATTTTTCTCCTTATATCCGTCTCCTTTATTCTCTTTCCAACATATTCCAATGGAGGCTTGAGAGCAAGAATTTCAAGATCTTCAGAAAGTATCAAGCGATCCATAAAACTCGCAACTTTCGGCGTAAGGAGGACTCTTAGAATTTCCCGGCTTAAAATTTCACTCTCGAGAATCACATTATTCGCTCCTGCGTTATAGGCTTTTTCCACACTCTCTCTCTTTTTAACTACGACAAATACTTTAACCTCAGGATTGAGATGCTTGCATAAAAGAACAGCGAATATAGAATCTTCATCTTTCTCAAGGGCTACTATAACCTTATTCTCCTTTTTTATGCCCGCCCTGAGAAGGGTATTCGCATCGAGAGGATTTCCTCTTACGAAATTCTCCTCCTCTGGAATATCAACATCCACTATAACACTTCTCAGATTCTTTGTGATTTCATTGTAGCCCAAAATCAGCATTTTCCTCACTCTCCATAAATATTATTACATCTCCCCTCTCAAGGAGCTCATCCGGAGATGGATTTAAAAGTAAATTTCCGCTCCGATATATTCCTATAGCTGTCCCTTCCCTCTCTCGAAATTTCAAATCTCTCAGTGTTTTTCCTTGGAGATTTTTATCAACAATCCTCTCCTTTATTTTTAAATTCTCAAACATCTCCCCTGAAAGAAGATATTTTTGATCCCCTTTAACCCACTGTTCCAGAATGGAGCCCAGAAGCTTTTCTTTCGAAATTACCACATCTGCACCTGATTGAATGAGGAGATCTTTAATAGATTCTTCTCTAGCCAGAGCTATTATTCTAAGATTTTCATTTAACTTTCTTGCTGTTAAAATAGTAACCACATTGCTTCTATCATCCAGGAGGGCTATGAGAGCTGTGGCTCTATCCACATTGGCTTTTTTCAGGGAAGATACCTCTGAAGCCTCACCCTCTATCGCAGGGACACCCTCTGGAGGGCTCGTGGAGATAATCACATAGGGAATTTCCATCATCTTCAACTGCTCCTCTACAAGCTTTGCAATATCATTCCAACCGCATATTATCACATGGGCATCTCGTGGAATCGGGACTCCCCTTTCTTTTATAGCGTTTCTTATTCTCATCTCAATCCATGGAGTAACTAAAGCTTGAATTCCTCCAAATATTGTGCCCATGCCAAAGATAAGATAGAAGATAGTGAACCATTTCCCCACATTACTTGTGAGTTCAATACCCTTCGGATAATGTCCCAGTGTGGAGATGGTTGCCACACTAAAAAAGAGAGCATTCGTTATACTCGTGCTCTCATGCTCTACATATATTTTGATGACCACGTATCCTAAGCTTCCTACGAGTAGAGTGGAAAGGAGCATAAGAAAAAATATGATGAGCCGATTTTTCAGCGAGAGTGAAGATGGCATTATGAGGTGTATATGCATGTTTACAATTTAGATTTTACTCTTTCACCCTTTTCGAACATCTTTCATCTTTTATGGAAGGTTTATAAAGAGCGCAGGGGAAAAGATAAATATAGATTATGCAATTACCCCATTGGTATGAGTATGAAAACTTATCTCAAGATAATGTTCAATAGCGAAGGTGCGAGCCCAAGCGAGGTGATGGAACGCCTACAATCTCTTGGATTTAGACCGATCACCGGTGCCTACGATATGGTTTACGAGTGGGATAACGGAGCTACGGTGAAAGACGCCATATGGTTTGCCGATAAGGTGCACGAGACACTAAAAGGATTCAAGGTGCTCTTTGAGCTTGAGACAATATCTGAGTAATCTATTTTTTGTAGATATATCTCTTATAGGACCCACATTTAAGGCATTTTATCACAATTTTTCCTTTCTTGAGCCTTACCTGAGAAGTCTTCCCTGGAATAAGAAAAGAATGGCATTTTTTGCATATATACATTTTCATCTCCCGTGGTAACCTTATATTGTATTTTCTAGAAAGTTTCAATATGTGCTCTATATAACGATTTACCCTTACCACATTTCCCTTCTTCACCTCTTCTAAAGCGAGAGTAAAAAGAAGTTGAATTCGCTCCCAAGCTATTCTCCGCGCCTTCTTTTTTCTCCAGTCCACGGTAAGATTATGATGGATTCTATAAAAAACTTTGCTTTTTCAGGGCATCCGCTTCAAACT
>JAGHBQ010000201.1 GCA_021160945.1 Thermoplasmata archaeon | reverse complement strand
TCTTCATAATTTATGATATCCTTCACCTCTTTTTCGGTAATTTTCCTTCCCAGAAAGGGAGTGAAAATTATGGAGAAATAAAATTTTATTTTCTCCCAAAGACTCATATTTTTTCTTATTCTCTCAATTATTTACTGTGAGTTCATATCTATGAAAGCCACCTCTTTTCCAAGCACTCTTGCAATTTGAACTGCGGTGATCATCTCACTTCCCGCCTCCGTACCGAACATTTTCGATATACTTCTCTGCATTTCAGCCATCTTGCGGTAAAAATAGGGCATCTCTCCCTCCTGTTTTGTGGTCAGAGCAACATATCTACCGTAATCCAGTTCAACTGCTACAATATCCGGATCCTCCTCCTGAATAATCCTCTCAATGTATGATTTTAAGTTTATCACATGAGCCACGCCTACCAGGATGATCACAAGATACCATAAGGGAACCCCATATTTTACTTTTCTCAAAAATTTTAAAAAGAGAAAGGTTAGGGAGCCATTGCAAGATAAGCAAAAACTTTTGCGTCTTCTACAAGATTCTTTATTCTGCAGAATTCGTTAGGCTGGTGCTCCACATCATCGGCGGTCATCCAGACAACCGCTGGTATACCGATCTCTCTGAATGCTGCTGCTACAGTACCTCCACCAATACCTCCTGCCTTTGGTTCTATGTTACGAAGCTCTTTTAATGCCCTTATAAGTTTCTGCACCACCTCACTTTCTATAGGGGTGGGAGGCGCGGCCTTGGATTTGCTGACTATCTCGATTTCTATTTTCACTCCAAACTCGCTCTCCACTATATCCGCTATTTTTCTCATATCCTGCAAAATCTCATCTAAATCGTATTCTGGTAATACCCTGAAATCAAAGTAGAAAACGTCCTTTCCTGGTATGGTGTTTATATTGCCCACGTTTGCTTCCTTCTTTGTCATCTCAAATGTGGATTCCGGGGGTGAGAAAAGCTCATTCTTTTTATCGTACTTTCTATGGAGGAACTCATCCACCCATAGGGCGTATTTCATCCCTGCTCGATGAGCATTTATTCCCGTTTCTGGCATGGATGCGTGTGTCTGCTTCCCTATAGTGGTAATCTTTATCCACATTGCGCTTTTTTCCGCTATTTCGATAAATGAGCCGTCTTCGTTACCTGCATCGGGGATCACAACAAGATCGTTCTTTTTGAATATGTTCTTATCCATAAGATAGTAGAGCCCATATTTGCTTCCAGCCTCCTCATCGGAAACATATACAAGTCCGATGTTCATCTTAGGTCTCATATTACTTTCAAGAATGGCCTTAGCTGCAAAATATGAGGTGACAATCGCCTGTCCATCATCTAATGTACCACGACCGTAAATCTTTCCTTCCTTAACCATTGGATCATAGGGATCATGCTCCCACAGGGATAGCTCTCCTTCAGGAACGGTATCCATATGTCCAATGATCCAAAGAGTCCTATCCCTATTTTCTCCATATATAATACCAACAAGATTGGGTCTTCTCAATCCTTTATCATCCACAGCATCGTACCTCTTTACCTCATCACAAATCTCTTTTAGCTTTTTCTCTAGGAACTCAGCTCTCTCCTCTTCTCCTTCGCCATCAAAAGCGGGATTCACAGCCTTTATTTTTATCATCTCCACTGTAAATTTTACCATGTCATCCTGCAATTCTTCAATTTTTTTCAAAACTTTTTCCAGGGACATGGGGAGGATATTTCTTTTCCAGCAAATATAGTTTTCGAAGCTCAAATTTTTATATGTCTTCTTCTTTTCTCCCAAATATGTATGATTTCAAGGAAAGTGAATCACGATGGCAGGATTTCTGGGAAAAGGAAAAAATTTACAGATTTGATCCCAATAGTGATAGGCCGATTTACAGCATAGATGTTCCACCGAGATATGCCAGTGGAAAACTGCACATAGGGCATGCTGTGCACTATGCCCATATAGATTTCATCGCAAGGTATAAAAGAATGAGGGGTTACAATGTATTCTACCCTCTCTGCTTCGATGTGAATGGTATGCCAATAGAGGTGAATGTGGAGAAGAAATATGGGATAAAGATGCGTGAAACTCCCAGGCAGGAGTTCATAAAATTGTGTGAGGAGTTTGCAAATGCGAATATCGGTGAGATGATCAGGCAGTTCAAAATTTTGGGCGAGGCCATGGATCCAACCATATATTATCAGACAGATGCACCATACTACAGGAGAATCACCCAGCTATCATTCATAAAAATGTTTGAGAAAGACCTCGTTTATAAGGCAAAACATCCAGTAAACTGGTGTCCGAGATGCGGTACTGCAATTGCAGATGCTGAAATCGAATATCAGAAGAGAATGACCAATTTAAATTATATACGCTTTAAGGTGGAGGAGGGTGGGGAGCTCGTAATTGCCACCACCAGACCTGAGCTTCTATGCACATGTCAGATGGTAGCGGTTCATCCTGATGATGAGAGATATCAAAATTATATAGGAAAGCATGCAATTGTTCCAATTTATGGACAGAAAGTGAAGATAGTGGCAGACGAAAAGGTGGATCCGAAGTTTGGATCTGGAGCGGTTATGATTTGCTCAGTGGGGGATAAAGATGATCTGGAGTGGATTTACAAGTACAATCTCAAATTCTTAGAGGGGATAAACGACAGGGGCGAGATGACCGAGCTAGCAGGTAAGTACGCAGGTATGCCTGTGGAGAAGGCAAGGAAGGCAATAATTGAAGATTTGCGCAAAATGGGGCTCCTCAAAAAGCAAGAGGAGATAGAGCAAAATGTGGGAGTGTGCTGGCGTTGCCATACTCCAATTGAATTAATAAACAAGGAGCAGTGGTTCATTAATATTAAAGCTCTGAAGGATGAAGTGAAAAAAACAGCAGAGGAGATAAACTGGTATCCAGAATGGATGAAAAAAAGGCTTTATGACTGGATAGATTCCTTGGAATGGGACTGGGTAGTTTCCAGACAGCGATATTTTGCCACGCCAATCCCTATATGGGAATGCGAGAACGGCCATGCAATCGTTCCAAAATTTGAAGATCTACTCAAAATGGAGAGGCATGTAGATCCTACAGCAGATCCTCCCCCATACGAGAAATGTCCAATATGTGGTGCACCCCTTAAAGGCAGCGAAGATGTGTTTGATACATGGGTTGATTCCTCCATTTCTCCGCTTTATAATGCATTCTGGGCTCGCGACGAAGAGATGTTCAAAAAATTATATCCCATGAGCTTAAGACCTCAAAGCCATGACATAATACGTACTTGGGCTTTCTATACGATATTGAGATGCAAATCTGTCACTGGAGAGAAACCTTGGGAGGATATATTCATCGATGGCTTCATTCTTGCCCCAGATGGGCGACCCATGCACACCTCCTGGGGAAATGTGGTGGACCCATTAGATATTATCGATGAATATGGTGCGGATGCTTTGCGATTCTTCGCTGCCAAGTGCACTCCAGGAGAAGACACACCATTCCGTTACAAGGATACCATTCGTGGAAGGAAGGTGGTTATTAAACTCTATAACTTGGGCAAGTTTGTGGGCTCTGCCATAAAAGATGGTGTAAAGAAAGTGTCCCGGGAAGAGCTTCATTTTATGGACAGGTGGATAATATCGAAGTACTCCCAGCTCGTGAAAAAAGTAACAGAGGAGATGGACAATTATCGCTACGATCGTGCAATCAAGAATATTGAGAATTTTATGTGGAATGTCTTTGCCGACCACTACGTTGAGATGGTGAAACACAGACTGGAGGCTGAAGCCACAAGGTACACCCTATATCATGTGTTCCTAGGAATCATCAAGATGTTTGCCCCATTCATGCCCCACATAACAGAAGAGGTTTATCAGGAGCATTACCGCAAATTTGTAGGAGAGAAGAGTGTGCATCTAACATCCTGGCCTGAGCCCATATTCGTGGATGAGAAGGCACTTGAGGAGGGAGAGAGAATCAAAGAGGTCATAGCCGCGGTGAGAGCATGGAAGAATGAGAACAGGAAGGATATTCAGGAGCTCGTGATTGAAGGAATTGAAGAGGTAGAGGAAATCTCTGGAGTATTTAAATGCAAGGTTTCCAAGAAAATCGAGGGGGAGGTGGAAGAGGTTGTCAGTTCTCTACAGCCTAACTTTGCGGTTATAGGACCAAAGTACAGAGAGAAGGCAAAGGATATTGTGGCGTATATAAAATCCTCAGACCCCATGGAGCTCTGGGAAAAGATAAAGAAGGGTGAGGCAGAGCTCTCAGGAATAAAAATAACTGAGGATATGGTAAAGGTACAGTATGAAAAACGATATGGCAGAAGGAAAGTCACCTCTCTATCAGTAGGAGATGTTTTGGTGCTTATTTTCTGAACTTCTCTTTTTGAGAAGGCATGTGAATTATGAGTTTTCCAAGGTTCAGGAGATATTTAAAGAAAAATAATTATACTTTCCAAATATTTTCATATAAATTTGAGATTGGGAGAGCTAAGAGAGAATTGCGATAAAGGGAGAATTGTATCGGACATCAGAGCACTCATTCAGAGGTGAAATGCATGCAACTTTCCCAGATTGGAAGAATGAAGCGGCGAGATAAAGAT
>JAGHBQ010000039.1 GCA_021160945.1 Thermoplasmata archaeon | reverse complement strand
GGGTATGATGAGTATGATATCCATTCATTAAATCTATATGAGGATAAGGGAGTGATGGCATGGGTGGCAAGGAACAAAAGATCCTACTACGTTCCAGATGTTAAAAAAGAACCCCTATATCTTCCAGGTGGAAAGGATATAAGATGTGAATATGCTACCCCAATAATAATTGGAGATAGGTTTTTTGGTGTTCTGAATATAGAAAAAAAAGAGGTAAATAGTATAGCGGAAGAAGAAAGAAACCTGGTGGATATGCTTGCAGAGCACATGGCAGTTGCACTAGCCAGTCTGGAGCATCAGGAAGATTTACAGAGGGCAAAAAATTTTCAAGAACTGATGGTTCACATAATGAGTCATGACCTAAAAAATCCACTCGCTGTTTCAACAGGTTATGTGGAAATGCTGAGAGAGGAATATAATCCGGAGTATGTGGAGGGGGCTCACAGAGCTTTAGAGGAAGCTTTTAATATAATAGAGAAAGTGAAGCTATTTTCTAGGCTGGGTAGTGGAAAAATAGATGAAAAGAAGACACAATTATCTTTGAGGCGCTTAATTGAAAAAGCATCCTCGCTTATCCTTGAAAAATATGCTGGGACAGAGATTGTGCTCGATATGGAGGAGATGTGCATCGAGGGATACCCTCTCCTAGATACTGTCTTTTTAAACATAATAGATAATGCCTTCAAATACGGTGCCACAAAGGTTGCTATCAAAGGCACAGAATTTCAAGATTGTGTGAAAATAAGTGTGGCAGACGATGGTCCAGGCATACCTGAAGATATGAAAGATAAAATATTCGAGCCTTTTGAAAGGTTATCCTCTAAAAGGGGCAGCGGATTGGGGCTTGCCATAGTGAAGATGATTGTTCAGCTTCATGGTGGAGAAGTGTGGGTGGAAAATAATGTTCCAAAGGGCAGTATTTTTATTGTTCAACTTCCCAAAAGTTAATATCGAGTGGGGCTCTAAGCAAAAAAAAGCGAAGGTTTTATAAGCAGAATGTGTATTATATCTTCATTAATTATGGTTATAGGTGGTAAATTTGCCTCTGTTTGGTAGAAGAAGGGATGATAGCACTATAAAGACGTATGAAAGGATACTGGAAGATGCCAAAGCCGCCATGCGCAATCGGGAGGAGGACAAGGCTCAAATACTCCTCCGAAGAATTTTGAGATGGATAACAGAGGATATGGATAAGGTTTCTAAGATGAGTGATGAGTATAAAAAGAGAGTTTCTGAGCTCCTCACTGAGGCTGGGGAAAATATGCTCATTTTGAAGGATTACAATTATGCCATAAAAATGTTAGAAAAGGCAAAGACATTGAATTATAAAAATGTCAAAGCGTGGTTAGACATAGGGAGAAATCTTCTTCAGAGGAACACACAGATACCCTATGGCATTTCCTGTCTGCAAGAAGCTGTTAAAATAGATCCAAATAATGTTGAAGCTCATATACTGCTGGGTGATGGTTACAGACTTCAGGGACAAATCGAGAAAGCTTTAAAGGAGTACAAGAGAGTATTAGAGCTGGAGGAGAGCAATGAAATGGCACTGGAAAAGTTTCTGAAGATAGAGCCAAATAATATAGAGGTACTTAAAAAATATGCGGAAGTTTTGGAAAAGAAGGGAGATAGAGAGAACTTACTGGTGGTTTATAACAAGCTTGCATCCCTTACAAACGATGAGAGTTATATTGACAAAGGCCTTCAGCTTGATCCAGATAATAAAGATTTATTGATTACAAAGGCCTATACACTTAAGCAACAGAATAAATATTCTGAAGCTCTTGAAGTTGCAAAGAATCTGATGGAGAAATATCCAGATGATCCTGCAGTTCAGCTTCTCTACGGAGAGATTGTTGAAACAGAAGAGGAAGAGTTTAAACCCATAGAAGTGGAGGAGCTTTTTGGAGATCTAGGCATAGAGGGAATTGAAGAAGTGGAGGTTGAAGAAAAACCGAGTCATGAGGATTTCCTCAATTACTACGAAAACGGTCAGATTGAAAAGGCTTTGAAAACCTTTGAGAAATTGGATAAAGAAGAGAGAGAGAAGCTAATAAAAAGTTATGGAAATCTTCAGCTGGCGGAAACTCTTTTTGATCATGGAAAAATTCGATATGCAGAAAAAATAGTAGAAATACTTTTAGAAAAGGAGAGAACACAGGATGCATTGTATCTAAAAGCCAGAATACTAATAGAGGGAGGGCAGTTAGAAGAGGGGGAGAAATATCTTAATGAGATATTAAAGAGAAATATCAGGCATGCCTCTGCTCTATTTCAGAAGGCTAGAATAACATGTGTTAAAGGCAATGAAATGGGTACCAGAAACTTTCTTACCATGGCCATAAAACTATCTCCAGAGATAAAAGAGATGGTGAAAAAGGACTCTATTCTGCAGAAGTATGCAGAAAAAGAGTGGTTCAAAAAACTAATTTTATAATTTTTCCAGCTCCTTGGAGCTAACCGATTTTATTCCAATATTTTCCAGAATCGTTGTAATTTTTCTTCTTTCTTCGCCCTTGAGTCCCTTTTTATGAATGTAAGCAATTTTGCAATTGTCGCTCTTTTCACATGCTCTCTTAACAATATCCTCATCTATGTGAGGTATTGCATATTTGGGAATCATGTGTCCAAAGGATATTCTGTATTCGAGCGCCACATCGGTAATTCGAGGTACATAGTGTCCTCCTCCTATTCCGAGAGCAGAAGTGTATCTTACTTCTTCCAGTTCAAGTATTGTCTTGGCTATTGCTTCTCCTGCCTTTTCATCTCTCCACTCCTCTTCTGTACTTCCTATTTCAATGAAAAATGTAGGAGTCTCAAGATATGGTCCATGATGGGTTGCTTCAAAGGATACTTTGTATTCTTTTATGGCATTCTTTTTCAAGATTCTCAAAGCTTGGGTCATAAGATGAGGATTTGTAATCACAACACATCTATCC
>JAGHBQ010000194.1 GCA_021160945.1 Thermoplasmata archaeon | reverse complement strand
GAATACTGGAGAGATATAAATGAGCTTCTAGTAATGTTCGGCCGGACGATATGCAAGCCTGTGGCACCTAAATGCCAGAATTGTCCAATCAAGAATTGCTGCAAATATTATAAAGAAAAAGTGGGTGTGGCAGGTCAGCGTGAGCTGTAGGGAATAAATGATGATTACTTACCCTTCTGATATTCCTTCGCTTTTATTTTCCCGTATTGAAGTATTATCTTTATTGCCATGTTTATCACCTCAATTAATAGTTATCGTCTCCACTCTTTATATTTATACCGAGCACTTTTAACCGCTTCTTCTCCTCAAATTCTATTTCGGCAAAGATAGTTATCTTTTGAGTTAATTTAATATACAAGAATTTCAATACATTACACATGGAAGAACCAATAATACCAACATTTGTAATTATCCTGATTATTGGTATACTCATAGGCGTCTTTATATCTCAAGAGATTCTAACAAATAAGATTCAGAGTAATATCTCTCTTGAGAATACACAAGAAAAAAAAGAGATAAAATGGAATGATAAAGGAGGGGTCACCGAGGTAAATCTGAAAAATGTAGCTCTCGCATCCGCCCGTTTTGGAATAAATCTCTTGGAAAATTTAAGTGAGAGCAAAAAGAGGAACATTATTTTCTCACCCCTCAGTATCTGGCTAGCCATGGCTATGCTGTATGAAGGAGCCAATGGTAGCACGGCGGAAGAAATTGCAAAGGTTATGCATTTCCCAGAAAATAAATCACTTTTAAGGGAGAACATACTCTGGTTCTTGGAGAATTTTGCAAATCACACTGAAAATTACACACTTGAAATTGCCAATTCTCTCTGGGCACAAGAGGGTTTTCCCATAAAGGAAGATTACATACGCATATTGCAGGAATATTATTATGCCTACTTCCAGTTTCTGAATTTCAGTACAAATCCAGAGAGAGCAAGAAAAATAATAAATACATGGATTGAGAATGAGACACACGGGATGATTAAGGATTTCTTCGCCCCCGGTGAGATTTCTCCCTTGACAGTGGCAGTGCTGGTGAATACTCTATACTTCCATGGTCTCTGGGCTCATCCATTTAATGAAACATACACCACTCAGGAATATTTCTATACACCCACACAAAAGATAAAGGTAGATATGATGCATATATACAGAGAATTCAAATACACAGAAGATGAAGATGCACAGGTTCTAGAGATGCCTTATAGGGGCGGCAATCTCTCAATGCTTGTGATACTTCCTAAAAACAACAACACCCTTAATCTATCAATAGAGATGCTGGAGAGATGGAGAAACAATCTGTGTTCTATGAAAGTTAATGTTTCTCTCCCAAAGTTCAAACTGGATGAAAAATTCAGTGTGAAGGAGGCGCTTGAAGCTGTGGGGATAAAGAGAGTATTCGAACCTATCGCAGATTTAACTGATATGGGTCCAGGAGGGCTTTGGGCAAGCGATGTGGTCCATGAAACAAAGGTAATTGTGAATGAGGAAGGGACAGAAGCTGCAGCTGCCACTGGAATACCTATACCCTGTGCGCCACCTCCACCACTTCCATGGGTAGATTTCAGAGCCAATCATCCATTCCTCTTCCTCATACAGAATAGGGATACAGGGGCAATATTCTTCATGGGCTGGGTTGAAGAACCTGCACAATAAGAAAACTTAAAATCCCACAACTACATAGGGCGATTATGAAATACTGCCCAAACTGCGGTGCCAAGCTCAGCGATAACGCTAAATATTGCCCGTTTTGTGGTGCAAAACTTGAAAACTACGTTGTATACGAGAAACCGAAAATTGAGATGGAGATTGATTTAATCTGCAGGCACTGCGGCAAGGGCAAGCTAATCCTGGTGGATGCAGAGAGTGATATTCCTCTATATATGTGCCCTCATTGTGGCTGGTACTATGGAGATTTTTTAGGCATAGGCCGTCCCATTTATTATGATTCCATACATCTGAAAATAGGTAGAATTATTAAAGCGGAGATGAAGATGAGAGGTTACCTAAGGGTGAGCGTTAAAAATGCTCCTCAAATGGAGGAGGAAGGCTTAACTGAGATGGCAAAGTATCTTCAGAATGACCTGAAAGGGTATGATATTCCCACAATAAGAGATGCTCTTTCCTATCTTCTTGAGGAGAATGTTATAGAAAGCTATACTGAGAAAATTGATGATGAATTTCTGTGGTACGGGGTGAGGTTCGTTGATAGTGATTAAATGGTATGGTGCCTTTAAAATCGAAAAGGGGAAGGTAGTGGATGAATACATATTCCCCTCTGAAAAAAGAGAGGAGATAATAGAACATGTGAGAAAAGGTGATTTAAGCATACTGAGGGAATTCATAGGCGAAGATGAGGTGAAATTAGAGGGAGAGCTAAGAGATGTAGAAGAATTACAAAAGCTCTCAATTTCCATTGCCAGGAAAGAGATGAAGGGAGCCCTTGGCGAGGACTATCTACTTATCGAGATCCTTAACACATACAACGATGTGGTATCGATCCTGAATCTTCTCAAGGAGAGAAGAGAGGAATGGGAGAGAATAAAAAGAATAAAGGGTGTTGAGGATCCTGTAGCAGAAATTCTCTCAAAAGAAATATCTGAGATTGAGAGGATAAGAGAAGAACTTTATAAAGAGATTGAGAGAAGAGCACACAAACTGGCACCAAATCTCACTTATCTCGTTGGGCCAATAATAGCAGCCAATTTGATTTCAGATGCCGGTAGCTTAAAGCGTCTCGCAAGTTTGCCTGCAAGCACCATTCAGGTTCTCGGAGCAGAGGATGCTTTTTTCAGGCATCTCAAAAATGGAAGCAGGTGTCCGAAGCATGGCACGATTTTTAAGGTAGCAGAAGTTAGAAATTCTCCCAAGAAAATGAGAGGGAAGATAGCAAGAACTCTTGCAGCAAAAATCGCCATAGCGGCAAGAATGGATTACTATGGGGGAGAGTTTAGAGGCGAGGAATTAAAATCGGCCCTAAAGAAAAGGATGGAGGAGATAAAGAAATGATTCTTCTCGGTAAATACTCAGAAAATGAACTGATAAAAAAGATAAGAAAAGGTTTTGGCTCCACCGTTGCTTATTTTGGCTATGTTCGGGACATTTCTCATGGGAGGAATGTTAGATATATGGTGTGTAGGGAAACTCAAAACTCACAGTCCATTTTAAAAAGAATAGAGGAGGAAATAAGGGAAAAATATCCCGTAAAGGATGTTCTCCTATACCACAGTATAGGAAAGGTTGATGCTGGGAATTTGCTCGCTGCAGTGCTTGTATCCACCATACACCGAGATGAAGGGTTTAAAGCTTGCAGGTATGGAATAGATAGAATAAAAGAACTTGAACCAGTGGAAAGAGAAGAGTTCTCATAGAGTCCTCATCCTCCATCGGAAGGCTATTGCGCCCAGTGCAAGGAACACAAAGGTTAGTATAACCGCAGATGCAATCTGAGGCAAATAATTACTTATGCCCTGATGATATATTACTACCATTCTTATACCACGCAATAATGCACTTGCAGGGAAATAGTCCCCTATATCTTGCATCCACTCTGGCAAGAGAAATGATGGGAAGAAAATACCGGTGATAAAGGATATTGGCCATGCAATGGCATTGGCAATTCCAGCAGCAGCTCTCTGCGTTTTTGTAATCCCGGAGAATAAGAGTCCTAAAGAGACAGTGCTAAGGGCAGCTGCGATGAGCATAAGGATAACTGTGGGAGGAAATATTATTATCTCCTGAAACATCAAAATGAAGGCTATCACTATTATAGCTGCAGAAATCAACTGAATTATGAGCACCACAAGTATGTTCCCAGCTAACATCTCCCAGGGTTTTGTTTTCGTTGTAAACAATCTTCTTGCTGTTCCTCTCTCTATCTCACCGGATATAAGAGAAGAGGCCGAAATCATGCCAGAAAAAACAAAGGTAATGCCTATGGCTGCAGTCAGATACCATAGCCTTGTAATTCTAGCAGAGGATTCACTTTTATAAATATTTTCCTGAATATCAAGAGGCTTCGCTATACTTTTTAACCATTCCTCAACATATGTGTTCTCTTCTTCAGAGAAATTTCCATATCCATTAATATAAGAGAGAGTAACGTTGATCTTTATTTTCCTTATTAAATTCTCAAACTGTGAGATGTAAGAAGCAATGGCAGCACTTACAAACTGATAATCCTGAATATCTCTCTTATCCAGAATCACTTTTATCCTTCCTGGTCCCATGCCATAAGTTATATTCTCTGTAAAATTATTGTCGAATATTAAAATGCTTTTCATCTTTCCACTCTTTAACTTGGAGAGGGCCGTATCTTCTGTAGAATAAGTGTATATTTGAAATAAGCTCTTGTTCTCAATTTTCACTTTTTTCATATTTTCCACAAATATGTTGCAGAGTGTAGTATTTCCTTCCTCTTCTGGCATTATACCAACAGGTATGGACTGAGGAGGGTTTTCCTGGCCAAATACACCAGCAAAAAGCAATCCAAAGATCAGGGGAAATATGAAAGTCCAGAATACTGCCTCCTTGGAAGAAAAGAACTCTTTTATGCCTTTCCAGAGAAATGCATATATCCCCTTCATTCACCCAGCCCCCTTCCTGTGAGTTTTATAAATACATCCTCCAAGGTAGGTTCCCTTATTACCACTTCTTTTATCTCTCCTGCATTTTTGGCAAGGCTCACTGCCTTTACAATCTCTTCTTTGGGATTCATTGTATAAAAGAGAAGTGTGGAATCGCTCTTCACAAATTCCGGCGGCACATGATAGAATATTCCCCTAATTTCTATGGCACTTTTAATTTCGGATTTTCTCTTTAGTTCACCAACAGTACCCATAGCGATTACTTGCCCTTGATGAATTATGGCTACTCTATCTGCAAGATACTCTGCCTCCTCCATATAATGTGTGGAGAGAAGAATTGCTTTTCCTTCCTTCTTCAATCTCTTTATCATTTCCCACATGTTGCGTCGAGATTCAACATCAAGACCTACAGTCGGCTCATCAAGTATCAGAAGCTCTGGCTCGCCTATAAGGGCTACAGCTATACTCAATCTCTTTTTCATCCCTCCCGAAAGTTTTCTAACCTTTTTATCGGGTATTTGAAATTTTTTCAATATCTTTCCTGCATAAGCCCTATCTTTTTTGTGAAGATAGGCGTAGAATACAAGATTTTCGTAAGAACTCAACTCTTCATAGAGAATTCCCTCCTGAGGACAGTAACCAATAACACTTCTATCAGCAAGCTTCTCACCCTTAAATAATATCTCTCCATCATGCTCTATTCCCTCCGCAATGATCCTCATCAAGGTAGTTTTCCCTGCTCCATTGGGTCCAAGAAGTGTGAAGATTTCTCCTTTTTCAATTGAAAAGCTTATATTCTCCAGAATTTTCTTTTGACCATAATATTTTGTCACATTTTCAAGGGTGAGTATGGGCATAGAAAAGGTATATTCATAATAGTATTTAAATATCTAATAAATCCTGAAATACAGAAATAAGTTAGGTCTGCGTAATTCAGTTAGATTATTATTCGAAAAATTTAAAATATTTTCAATATATCTTAAAAATATGAGACTAAGAATTCAGGATGATTTGCTAATCCTTGCAGAGGATGAAAAAAATGCATTACTTCTTGCAGGAAATGGAAAGGCCATGAGTCCGATGAAAGCACTTCTTGCCAGCTTGGGTGGTTGTACAGGAATAGATGTGTTTCTTATCCTTAAAAAAAGAATGCAGATGCTAAAGAGGTAAATATCTACATCGATTCTGAGAGAGCAGAGGAATATACACGAGTAT
>JAGHBQ010000144.1 GCA_021160945.1 Thermoplasmata archaeon | reverse complement strand
CCCATCAGAGAGTAGAACTCTTTGAGAATGCCGAGCAGCATTCTGAAACTGGAATCCTCGTCCATATAAATTCCTTCAATCTGTGTGAATTCTGGGAGATGCGTGGAATCCATGTTCTCTCTCCGAAATACACGGCCTATAGAGAACATTCTTACTGGAGGCTCCCTGTGCTCATACAGATATCTTATTGAATTCACTGTTGTATGGGTCCTCAGCATGGCTTTTTCTGCCATTTCTCTGCTCCATTTATATTGCCACCCTCTTGAAATTTTTCCACCATTCTCATGCATTTCTTTCACCCTTAGCATGTACTCTTCATCCTCAATCACAATCTTTTCAGGTTTTTTTAGATAAAAAGTATCCTGAAGCTCTCTCGCCGGATGATCCTGCGGGATGAAAAGAGCGTCCATGTCCCAGAATGAGCTAACCACATAATCGCCCTGCACCTCTTCAAAGCCCATCATCTGGAAAATTCTCCTGATTTTTTGAATGAGCCTTACGAGGGGATGCCCTTTCCCCCCATAGAGCTTTGGAGCAAAGAGCTTTACATCGTATCTTTTAAGCTCGTATTCTCTCCATTTTCCAGTTTTCAGCAACTCTGGAGTTAGTTGTGTGAGCTCTTCTTTTATTTCAAGCCCCTGAGATGCTATCTTCTCTCCAAGGGGTGTTAGGGTCACATATCTTCTTATCTTCTCCTTTTTAGAGATGAGTCCCCTCCTTTTGAGCAGGTCCCTCATTATTTCTATATTCACTTCATTCTCGTCCACGCATCTCTCCCTTAAAATCTGAAGCACCTCTTCTTTTTCCTTAATTTTATTTTCTACATCCACATACTTCAATTTCCCTTTTTCCAGGGGAACGCCCATCTTTTTCAGATGCCCTACTCCAAGGGTGACAACTTCTTTTGGAAGTAAGCTAAAAAGCTCTCGAATCTCAATCTCTCCCCTCTTTTTGAGGATATCAAACACCCTCCTTTCGGGAAGAATTTCATCTCGATTCAGGCAGTATTTAATCTCAAGCTTCTCTTTAACTTTTACAAGACCCTTAACCTTCAGCCAGGATACGCCATTCATCACCTTAACCAGCTCATCGAATTTTCCCCGCTCCATTAACTCCTCAATGCTCAGGGTTCTTCCTGCTTCGTGAAGAATGAGCAGAATCTTCTTCTCTATGTTACTGAGCTCCATGGATGTGGATGCTTATTCCACTTTTAAAACTTTTGCCGTGTTTTATCCTCCAAGCCTGTTCGCTGGTGGATGTCGTAAAAATTATTTCTCTTAAACGGGGAAGGGCTATGGGTGGGCTCTCAGTGAGAAAAAACTGTTTAGATTTGTTTAAGTTTGTTTAGATTGCATGCAATAAGTAGTATGATGAAATCACGCAACTTGATGGTACCTCTCATCTCCTCTTTGGACCTCATCACCTTCTCCCATTTCACCTATCACCTCTTCATATTTTATGAGATTTTACCCCTTTTCACCCTGATTTTTGCCATTTCATGCCCTTTATGAAGGCTTCATGCCCCCTATTAAGGCTTCACATGGCTTGGAGAATCTTAACTATTTGTTTACATAAATTGATGTAAACAGAACGTAAACAGTGTAAACAGTTGCATAGAGAATTAGTGTTCCACAACTTCCGCAAGCAAAATGTAAACAGGTGAACAAAATGTAAACAAACGTAAACAAAAATGTAAACAGATGTAAACAGTGTGCAAGCAGAAGCTAGGGAACACTATGTTCTCTGCAAAATGTAAACAAACGTGAACAGTGTAAACATAATGTAAACACAATACAAAAAAAGTGTAAATAGATGTGAACAAAAATGTAAACAGTTGAACTCTATCGGCGGGAAGTCCCCTTCCGAAAGGTGGGGGATGAGAGCCAATAATCTTATATAGTTGCTTTGCATTATTGATAACTATGAAATATGAATTGGATAAATGTTCACATTCAGTCTATTCTTTGTATTATCATCTAATATTTGTTGTGAAATATAGAAGGAAAGTAATCAGTCCAGAGATTGATGATTTCATAAAGCAAAAAGTTAGGGAAATATCGGACACTTTTGATGTGAAAATACTTGCTATTGAAAGCGATAAAGACTATGTCCACATATTGTTCAAAGCAACACCGAAATTAGATATTCCAAGATATATCAATGCTCTGAAGACAATAACTTCCCGTGAAGTTCAGAGAAAGTTTCCAAAAGTGAAGAAAAAACTATGGAAAGGTGTTTTTTGGTCTCCTTCTTATTTTCTTGCCACCTCTGGGCAAGTAACATTAGATGTGTTAAAAAGGTATGTTAAAAGTCAAGGTGAAAAAGGTGATGTTAAGTTATAAATTCAGGCTCTATCCGAATAAAGAGATTGAAAAGAAATTAGAGGAGCAATTGGAGATATGCAGATGGCTTTATAACAGGTTATTAGAGGAGATAAACAACGCAAGAAAAGAAGGGAGGAAAATAACCCAAAGAGATACGCAGGCATTGATAGTGAAGTTGAAGGAAGAAAATCCAGAATTGAAAAAGGTTTATTCTAAAGTTTTGCAGATGGTGAATTATCAGTTATGGAGCAATATGAGAGCATTATCAAGGTTAAAGAAGAATAGAAAGAAGATAGGTAAATTGAGATTCAAAAAGAGAGAAAGATGGAAATCATTGAATTTCAATCAGAGTGGATTTTCAATAGATGTGAAGAACAATCGTATATCCTTATCAAAGATGGGGAGTGTAAAAGCAAAGATACATAGAGAGATAGATGGAAAGGTAAAAGGGATATGGATAAAGAAATACCCCAGTGGAAAGTGGTATGCAATAGTGCAGATAGAGAAAGAAATAGAGAGAAAAGAGAAAACAGGGAAAGTGGTAGCAATAGATGTGGGTATAGAGAAGTTCCTTGTAGATAGTGATGGCAGAACAGTAGAATATCCAAAGTTTATAGATAAAACAATAGAGCGAATAAAGAGAACACAGAAAGAATTATCAAGGAAGAAGAAAGGTTCAAAGAATTATGAAAAATACAGAAAGAGACTGGCAAAGTTATATGATAAGTTAAACAACCAGCGTAGGGATTTTCTACACAAATTATCAAGGTATTATGCAAATAACTACGATGGGATTTATGTAGAAGATTTGAATATATGGAGACTGGTGAGAAAAGGAAAGGCAAATACATTGCATAGACACATTCTTGACGCTTCTTGGGGAGAGTTTATGAGAATGCTGTCTTACAAGGCGGAAGGTGCTGGTAAGGCAGTAGTAAAGGTCTCTCCCTGTAATACAAGCAAGAGATGTGCGAGATGTGAAGCAATAGTAGATATGAAATTGAGTGATAGAGTATTTAGATGTCCAGTATGTGGCTGGACAGTAGATAGAGACTATAATGCTTCTCTGAATATACTGAAAGCAGGGTTGGGACGACCCGCAGTGCCTGTGGAGAGAGAGCCACTACTCCAGACCATATCCTATAAGGATGTGGTTCTGGGGCAAATTCTCTCAATGAAGCAGGAAGCCCCTTGCGTAAGCGAGGGGTGGTTCACGTGGGTAAAGTGCTTGGGGGTATAATATGGCAAAAGGTTTTGTGAATGGGAAAATTTACACATCATTCAGGCCGAGAAAAATTGTAAATGGCTTGGTTGTGGCAAATGGAAGAATTCTTTATGCAGGAGAAGAGGAAAGGGCTAAGAAAATCACTGCTCTCCTGAACGGAGAGCTCATAGATTTGGAAGGCAAAACGGTTCTCCCGGGATTTATAGATTCCCACATGCATCTTGACGAGCTGGGAATGTATCTCAACATGGTTGATTTGAGGGGAGTGAAAAGCATAGAGGAGCTGAAAAGCAGGGTTAAGGATTATGCGAAGAAAGCTGAAACTACCTGGATCCTCGGCCATGGATGGGATCAGGAGCTCTTCAAAGAGAGAAGATGGCCTACCAGATGGGATCTGGATACTGTTGTGAAAGACAGGCCTGTAATGCTCTCCCGGGTGTGTCTTCATTCAGCGGTTCTCAACACGAAGGCCATGGAGCTCACTCATCTTTTAACAATGGACTCTCCCAATGTGGTGAAAGATGAGAATGGAGAGCCTGTGGGAATAGTTAAAGAGGAGGCATTTGACCTGGCGAGGGAGAAATTCAAAGAAACCTTGAGTTTAGATGATCATGAAAAATTCCTCAGAGATGCCATGAGCCATGCATCATCTTACGGAGTAACCACTGTAAGTTTTGTAAGCTGTGATGAGAACTCAATTCGAGGGTTGGGCAAATTGTGGGAAAGGGGAGAGATGCCGATAAGAGTGAGGGTGTATTTAAATACAGAAAAAAGTGAGAGCTGCGAGATGCATAGCAAAGATATCTTGGAATTTCTCAAAGAATTTGGAATTAAAAGAGGATTTGGAGACGAGAGATTGAAGATCAATGGAATTAAGATTTTATGTGATGGTAGTTTTGGTTCCAGAACTGCATGGCTTTCTGAGCCATATAGCGATGAGTCTTCCACGCAGGGCTCTCCAAATATCGAGGAAAAGAAATTGAAAGAAATAGTGAAAGAGGCGCATAATGCTGGATTACAGCTGGCCATACATGGAATTGGAGATAGAGCAATAGATATGATTCTCAACGCTTATGAAGCGCTTGGTTATATCAGGGATAGAAGGCACAGAATAGAGCATGCATCGCTTATGAGAGAGGAGCAGATAGAGAAGATGGCAAGACTTGGAATTGTAGCTTCAGTGCAGCCTCATTTTGTAATAACTGACTGGTGGGCAAAGAGAAGAGTGGGAGATAGAGTTAAATGGCTCTATTCGTTTAAGAGGATGCTTGATAATAGCATTATTCTCGGTTTTGGCACTGATTCTCCTGTGGAGCCCATAGATCCATGGGAAACTATCTATGCTGCAGTAACAAGAGGAAAATATGAAGGCGTGGAATACTATGAAGATACCAAAAATGAATCTCTTGACCTGGAGGAAGCTCTGGATGCATACACCTCCGGCTCTGCGTATGTAATATTTGAAGAAAAGGAGCTGGGAAGCATTGAAGAGGGAAAGCTTGCAGATTTCATAGTGGTTGACAGGGATCCTTTTGAAGTGGAGGAAATAGAGCTGAGGAGAATAAAGGTGCTTGAGACCTATGTGGAAGGTGAAAGAGTATATAAGAAATGAGCACTACCCTTTGCTATAGAGTTTTTCGGCATTCACCACAAATTCTGCCCAAGAGCTATGGGCCAGAAACTTAGCCTTTTTCACATCAGGTCTGTTGTTTGGAAAAATTTCCTTATTGTAGGTGTAATGGATAACTTCTCCAACGAAGAATGTGTAGTTCCCATATTTTTTCGTATCAATAACTTTGCATTCCAAATTAGCCGCAGCTTCTTTTATCCCAGGTGTTTCTATTTTAACTGAAGGTACAAATGTGAGCTTTGTCTCCTTAAGTTTTTCTGGGCCGTGATTTCTGCCCACTATCCAGACATCGTCCAGCATTTCCAATGTGGGTACGCTGATAACAAACTCTTTATTTTCGCTTATCAGCTGATAGCTAAAATTTTTGGGAGAAATTGCAACACCTACAAGAAAAGGTTTATCAGAAAGAGGCATTAGCCAGTCAGCTGCCATGACATTTCTCTTGTTTCCTTTTCCCGAAACTATCAGGTAAGTGCGTTTCGGATAGAGTAAGTAATACATTTTTCTTCCTCCTTCATTACTTAATCCAGCTGAAAATATTTAAAAATTTCTGGTTCTCCCGTTGTTCTCATTTCTCCTAAATTTAAAAAGTAAAAAAGTTAGAAGACAGAGTTTAACCTTCCACCATCCACAGGAATCATCGCACCGTTGATGTAGCTTCCTAAATTGCTTGCGAGGAATGCTACAATGTATCCTATCTCTTCAGGCTCGCCCAATCTGCCGAGAGGTATGGGCTTTGCATACTCTTTCAGAGCTTCCTCCACGCTCTTCCCTTCTCTTTTCGCTCTATCTTCTGCGAGTTGAATCATCCGGTCGGTTCTTATG
>JAGHBQ010000105.1 GCA_021160945.1 Thermoplasmata archaeon | reverse complement strand
CATTTCATACCATTCATTAAAAATATTGATTTTTTTAATAAGCCACAAACATTTGAATCAGAGTTTAGAGTGGGTGGTGAAATTCGAATTATAAAATGGTGGTGCAGAAAGGAGATGGACAAAAAGACTCTTGTGGCTGGAGTAGATATTACTCATAGAAGGAGAGTGGAAAGAGCATTGGCAATCTTAAGGAGAGTAAACCAAGCTATATTAAAGGCAAAAAGTAAAAAAACAATGCTGGAAGAAGTATGTAAAATAATTGTTGATGGTGGCTATTCTTCTGCCTGGATTGGCCTTGCGGAAAGCACCTCGCAGGAAATTGTACCCATTGCCAGAGCTGGAGAGATTGATGATTTGAATAATATTGAGAATATAATAAAAGGTAAACAACAGTCAGTGAAGGGGAATATCCATAGAGGAAATAGGATAATAATAAGAAAATGGGAAAATGGTAATATAGCTCTGTTTCCTATAACTTATAAAGAAGAATTCTTCGGAGTTTTGGGAATATTTGCTAAAGAAAAGAATGCCTTTAGTGAAGAAGAGCTTAATATTCTGGGAGAAATTGCTTCTGATATTGCTCAGGGGATTGCAATTATACGGCTGGCAGAGATTAAAAGAAGAGCCTTTTATCAGCTAGAAAGAAACATAAAACAATTTAGAGCTCTTGTAGATAAAATACGTAATCCAGTGGCGGTTATACAGGGTTACAGTGAACTTTACAGTCCAGATTTTCAGAAAAAAATAGAAAAACAACTCGCACAGATAATGAGCTCACTTTCCATCCTTGAAAAAGAGTGGCTCTCTACTGAAGATTTGAAAAATACATTTTATGAGAAAGAGAGTCCCCTCCACGAATCGTTTAAAGCTGTTCTTGTAGTGGATGATGACGAAGCACTCCGTAAAGTGATAGAATTGATGCTATCAGACAAATACAAGGTGCTCTCTGCAAAGAATGGAGAAGAAGCTGTTAAATTATACAAAGAGCATAGACCGGATATAGTGTTGATGGATATACTCATGCCTCAAATGGATGGAATTACCGCGACCAAAAAAATAAAGGAGATTGATGAAAATGCAAAGATTATTGGAATTACTGCATATGCCAAACAAAAGAAAAAAGAGATGCTGGATGCAGGTGTCATAATGGTGTTAGAGAAACCTTTCAAGAAGAGCAGGTTGCTTCAGATAATTGAAAATGCTCTTGGTCCACCATAAAATATTTTATCTTAAGAAGAAATTATCTACGCATGACTTATCTGATTGTATTCCTCCTCTCACTTTTCCCCTTTATTGAGCTACGCGGTTCCATACCTTATGGCATTATTAATGGTCTCAATCCACTCTATGTTTTTCTAATATCTGTGGCAGGTAATATTCTTCCTGTCCCATTTCTCATCCTATTTCTGGAAGATCTTGAAAAACTGCTACGCAGATGGAAAAGAATTTCTCGTGCCCTGGATTGGTTATTTGAGAGAACTTATAAAAAAGCGGACAGAAAAGTGAGAAAATGGGAATATCTGGCACTCATTTTCTTTGTTGCTATTCCCCTTCCAGGAACTGGTGCCTGGACAGGTAGTCTTATAGCTTATCTCTTTAAAATGGGGGTAAAGAGGGCAACATTTATGATTTTTATTGGAGTGGTAATTGCAGGCATAATTGTTACCATACTATCTTTATATGGCATCAATATTTTCTTGGCAAAAATTTAAATTTTTTAGAGAGCATACACTGATATGGAAGGGAAAAACTATGAAATTTTCGAGCATACCGCTGATGTTGGCGTAATAGTAAAGGGCAAAAGCTTGGAGGAAATTTTCGAAAATGCTGCCTACGCCATGTTTGATTTAATGATCTTTGCCGATAAAGTTGATCCTGTTGGGAAATACAGAGTTAGTATAAATTCACCCACTATTGAAGATCTGCTTGTTGACTGGCTTTCTGAGCTGCTCTATGTATTTTCCACCGAGTTATTCGTTATGAGTAAATTTGATGTACACATAAAGAAGAAAGATGAGTATACCTTGGAAGGCATTTGCTGGGGTGAGCCCTACAGCAGGGAGAAGCATGGAATAAAAACTGAAATTAAGGCAGTTACCTACCATTTATTGAAGGTTGATCCAGAAAAGGGTTATGCAAGAATTCTTTTTGACATATAAATTTTCCAATATCTTTATATATTACCCGTAGCTTGTGTTATTATGCGCGAAAGAGTTGGTGAGGATCTTTTAACCACTCTTCTGGATTCACTGGAAGAACTCGTAAAAAATGTTTCAAGAATAAACAGATGGCTTCTATATGCAATTTATCTCCTCCTGCTCTGGATTTTTGTATCTCTCCTTCTCTGGTCTTTTTCCATTCTGCATTTCAATGTGGAAGATATAATTCTTTACGCATTTCTCATTTCAATTGCTCTTCTAATTCTATTTGCCCTGGTTGATATACGGGAGAATCTGGCAATGGTGATAGGCAGATATTCCGCTTATAAGTACATGGAGAAGATGAGCCTCCAGATACCTCAAGGGGAGGATCCAGTGGATAGATTGATAAAACACTTCAACATATCACTTAATTTTGAGAAGGAGCTCAGAAAAAGGAAGGGAAAAATAATTAGAGGGAGCATAGATTGCGGAGAAAAATTATATTTCGATTACTATGCTGAAATAAGAAAAAGACCCTTAGATTCTTTGAGGGGAAGAAAAAGCTACTCCCTCTTCATAATAAAAATGGATGAGCTGAGTGTTGCAAAACTTGAAGAACTGGCACAGAAAATAAAGAGATGTAGCCAACATAGAAATGTGGAAATCAGTCGAGTGATAGTAATTACCACCAAAGAGCTAAGCGATGAAGTATACGATTATCTTGTTGCCCAGAAAGCAGGCATACCTCTTCAGGTGGCAATAGAAATGGAAGATGGAACATACGATTTCATTCCATTTATTGCTCCTCGCCATGATATGCTTCCCTGAACCATTTTGGCAATCCAACGTAGCGATAGTGGTCTATTATCTGCTCCTTATATAGATCCATATAAAATCTATTCCATTTTTGGAGATGAAGTATCCCCTTTTTTGTTATCCTCACCAAGGTTGTTTTTTCTCGAGTAACAAGTTCTATAAGTCCCTCTTTCTGCAACTCATCCAATACCTTCTCGGTCATCTTATGATTGCTCCTTATTTCATGTCTTATGTGGGATTTGGTTATCTCATAATCTGCATTTTTCAAAATATGATCCAGTTTCTCCTCCAGGTTCTTCTGATAGATATTTATATCTAATGCCTGCACAAGAAGATTCAGAACTATTACCCGGTAAACCTTGTAACTCTTGTATCTATGAGCCAATATTTAAAGAAATTAAGGGAATTTATTAAAGCTTTGCGAAAATTACCGATTTATAAATTCTCTAAGCTGTCTATTTATTCAAGAGGTATAGGTATCATAAATGATGTCTATTCTCACAGGTACCTCCCCCACAATGTTATATTCTACCTTGCAGTTAGCACCTTTAAGTTTATAAAATTCAGTGCCTAAACCCTCACCCTGGCACCATATGCCCGAAGATTGTGATACATGCTCCAGCTTTATCTCTACCAATGTCCTATCACCAGGACCCAGAAGATAGACCTCGCCTCCCTTTACTTTGTAGGGATCATAATATACATTTATTCCAACCTCGCTCCATGTGGAATTTACTTGGAACTCTATCGTTCCTTTCCCTGTCACATTATATGTTGCATATATAAGCTGCTCTTCCTCTTCAGGTACAAAATTTTCCCTATGGTGTTGCCTTGGGAATATGGCCACAATCGCAGTCACTGTAATTAGGATTATTATTAACACATAGACAAACTTTTTCATGGTGTCACCTCCAAAGAGTTCCTATGTTTTCGGAAAAATACGATACAGGTGAAAGAAGAAAGTAAAAATATCCATACTAAGGAAAGAATAATATCCCCTTTAAACCCAAGTAAAGATACATCCGTGGGATTTGGGTTCATACCACCCTGCGGTATCCCAGCCAGGGGATTTAACATCTCAGCAAGTCCCCATGGGCTTATAAATCTTAGTATCTTCCATTTTAAAGGATACAAAGATATGTACTCATCCCATGTGATTGGCTCCCCCTCTGTTATCTTATCTACATATGTGTTTCCTTCAGAGATTCCGATATCAGAGAGCATTATGAGAAAGATGACTATAAATATGGTTATTATCACGGCCCATTCTCTCTTTGGAACGATGACACCCAGAAATGCACCGATCAAACTAAAAGAAGAGAGAATAAGAAATACCCCCAGAGATAGGGGTATCTGGTTTAAAACTACTCTGTTTATTTGATAGAATAAAAAGGTAAAGATTAAGCCAGCAATTAGAGAAACGATGAAGAATGTTAAAATTATGATAACCAGCCTTGAGATTAATAAACTTCCCTTTTTAGAGTGTATTATTAACATGCCATTTATGCCATTTTCTTCATCTCTTGATATGAAAAATGCTATTGCAGGAGAAGCTATGAAAGCCATATATAAAATGAATTCCCTCCAGTAGGAGATTAAGGAACCTGCCCTTAGCTGCTCAACAACTTGAGGGTCAATAACCGGCGATGTTGATACATACTCAATGTACCACTCATGATAATAAGAGCTCCGTAAGACTGCAAGGGAAATACCAAAAATCAATCCTATGAAGATAAGAAATATAAAAAGATATCTGAACATTTTAAAGGAATATTTAAGATGTATGCAAAAATCATTCATTTTTGCCACCCCTGTAAAGCTTTTCATAGATTTCCTCTATACCTTCAGGTCGTATTTCATAAATTTTTACTTTGTTTTTTACCAGAATCTCAACAATCTCAGGTATCCTTTCTCTTTCACATCTTATTAATAAAGAATCATCTTTCACCTCTTCGGCTTCAATATCTTTCGGTATTTTCCCTTTGTAAAATATCCGGAAAAGAGGCTTATTTTTCATTCTGTAGTCCATAAGTATTTTTCCACCATTCATAAAAATAATTCTGTCACATATCGGCATAAGGTGCGAGAGAATGTGTGAGGAAATGCATATAGTTTTTCCTCTTTTTTTAACGCTCAAAATTAAGTTTCTCATCCACAATGCCATTGAGGGATCCAATCCAGAGAATGGCTCATCAAGAATGAGAAACTCCGGTTGATGAAGAATGGCCCTCAGCAAAGCAAGACGTTTCTTCTGCCCGTGAGAAAGATTCACTGGATACTCTTTTTTCTTCTCTGCCAGCCCAAAGTTTTTTAAAAGCGGCTCTATTTTTTCCCTTGAAATACCATGGAGCTCAGCAAAATACATTATATTTTCATAAACATTTAGATCCAAAAACACAGGCTCTTCTTCCACATAACCCAAAGGTTTTTTAGTCCTTAGCTTCACATAACCACTATCCGGAAAGAGGAGCCCTGCCATTATTTTTATCAAAGTACTCTTGCCAGCTCCATTTGGACCTACAAGTCCTATGGTGGAACCTTTCTCCAGGGTGAAGAACACACCATTCAATGCCTTCACCGGATGTAGCAGTTTATTATAAGTCTTATGTAAATTACTTACCTCCGCTATGAACATAGTCTCCCACCCGGTATCTCCCATAAGGTGTTATAAGAATAACATACACCTTAGATGCTTCAATATTCTCCTTTGCTAGGTCGAGAGAGAAGCTCCTTCCTGAGTAATTGAAATCTATGGATTTTCTGTAATTTATAGTAGAATTCGAGTATATAAGTT
>JAGHBQ010000094.1 GCA_021160945.1 Thermoplasmata archaeon | reverse complement strand
TCAGGAAATACATATGGTATTTATATTCCATCTGGAGAAAGCATAGGTGGTTGGAGATACCGATATAATATAAGAATTTTCAATAATTATCTCCAGAACCATATTAATGCCTTAGCTTATGAAACAATTAGCTGGAACATCTCAAAAACACAAGGCACCAACATCGTTGGTGGTCATTACCTTGGTGGCAATTACTGGAGCGACTACACTGGTGTAGATATAGATGGTGATGGAATAGGAGATACAAACTTACCGTATAATTGTTCTGGAAACATAGTGAATGGTGGGGATTATGCACCACTGGTAGCCCGTAGTACACCATGGGTATATCACACAGATGCACCTATACGTGCTATCGCTATTTCTAGGCCCAATGGAAAATATGTGGCTGTAGGAAGTTACAAGAGCAGTGTATATCTTTTTACCAGGGAAGGAAAGAAAATATGGAAAAAACCAGTGCCAATTACTTCTAATGGATGGGGAAGAAGCACAGGCTCTGTAGACATATCATCAGATGATCCCAATGTAATTGCCGAAGGGGGGCCATTTGTTGTTGCTGGTGGATTTGATAACAAAATCTATCTTTTTGATAGAGATGGGAGAGAAGTATGGAGTTATGATACTGGCCATGATGTATATTGTGTGGCAATCTCATATTTTGGAGATAAAATAGTCTGTGGAGCTGGCAACAAAATATACTATTTCTTGAGAAACAATGCTTTCCCTCAATGGAGCTATAATGTGGGTGCACGAATACATCACATTGCAATGTCATGGGATGGAAACTATATTGCTGTTGGGGATTGCCATGGGGGAACTCATTTATTTAAGGCAACAGGTGAGAAAATATGGAGTTACTATAGCAGCCCTTCAGATATTGCAAGGGTGGATATTTCATTAAGAGGAGAGAGTCTTGTTGCAGGAACAGATGATATGAGTGATAGCCATGGGTGCAAATTGTTTTATTTTTCATCTTTAAAAGATGGAAATCCAGAATGGAGCGCGACTGATGGCAATCCGATATGGAGTTTTATTAAATCAGAAAACCCAGGATATGATTTTTGGGCTGTTGCAATATCGGAAAATGGTGGATGGATAGCAGCAGGTGGATCTGCACTAAATGCCACTTATTTGTTTAATAAAAATTCGAGTACGCCCAAACAAATTTATTCCATTGGCACAGCACATGCTATGGATACAGCATATGCTATAGATTTTTCTTGCAATGGAGATTATTTAGCAGTAGGCACTCAACGTGGTAGATTACTATGTTTTGAGAATAATAGAAATGATCCATTGTTGGAATATGCGGCTGGGAAGACTATAGGGGTAGTATCTATGTCTTCAAATGGACATTATGTTGCTGCGGGTAGTGATAACGGGAATATATATTTCTTTTTATTGCCCATTCCTGTAGCAGATTTTAGTTTCACTCCATTTAATCCAACAGCAGCAGACACAATCCAATTCAATGATTTGAGTTATGATTTAGATGGAACTATTGTAAACTGGACATGGGATTTTGGTGATGGAAGTATAAGTTATGAACAAAATCCACAGCATCGATATGCTGATGATAGAATATACACAGTCACTCTAACTGTTACAGATAATGATGGAGCTACTGCAAGTATAACTAAGCAAATAATAGTGTTACCAGCTGTTGATACTAATCCACCAGTAACTCAAAAAGAGATAGGTAATCCAAAACATGACGCCTATATTACTGCATTTACTCCAATATACTTAAATGCCTCAGATAATGAAACCGGTGTTAACTATACATATTATGAGATATGGTGGGATAGTGATGGAGATGGAATTATAGATATACAAGTTAAAAATGTGACAGTATACGATGACGATACAAATGATCTAGATTCATCGGTAGGGAATATTTCAATAAAATTTTGCTTTAGTGAGGAATGTTTGCACGAATTAAAATGGTATAGCGTAGATAATGCTGGAAATGTAGAGGAAGCACATACACAAATCCATTATGTAGATTCATCTGCTCCAGAAACGATCATAGAATTTGGAGTTCCATACTACGAAGCAGCAGAAGGAAATATATGGATAGCATCATCTACGCCTGTTCATTTTTTAGCTGTAGACTATCCAGCATGTGCAAGTGGAATAAGGGCCACATATTACAGGGTTTGGTATGGTGTATCTTGGAGCAGATGGACTCTCTATGATGAAAACCTCTCGTTAGAGGGAGAAGGAAAACACTATGTGGAATTTCACTCTGTTGACAACGTCGGTAATATAGAAGAAGTACACAATCAGACTTTCTATGTTGACAACTCGGCACCTAGGACAATCATAGAGTTCCATGGACCTTACTATAGCGACGGAATAGAAGAATGGATATCACCAGATACACTAATATCTCTAAATGCGACCGATTATCTGGTACAGAAACCCACGATAAGTGATGAAAAAGAGACGGGTTGTGGAGTCAACAAAACATTTTACAGAGTGTATAAAGAGGGTGAAAAGCCCCCAGAGAAGTTCTCGGTATATACCGGACCATTCTCCGTCGATGAAGAATGCACCCACATAATAGAGTTCTACAGTGTCGACAATCTTGGAAATACCGAAAGGGTGAGAACAAAAGTGGTAAAAGTGGATAATTCTCCACCGGAGACCAACTTGACTATAGGCAATCCACATGTCTACAAAGGAAATTCACCCTTTGTAACCTCACACACACCCTTCAAATTCTCATCCAATGACACTGGTGAATGTGCGGTTGGGGTGGAAAATATATGGTACAGGGTATGGAGCATACAGACAGGTTGGTCAGACTGGATGATCTA
>JAGHBQ010000033.1 GCA_021160945.1 Thermoplasmata archaeon | reverse complement strand
GGAAGAAGGGAGATCCGAGGCCTGGATGGGTCGAGCTTTACAATCCCACAGATGAGATAATCAATGTAACATATTGGGGATTCTGGTATTCTGGATTTTTTGGGGCGCTTAATCCTTGGATGTTTGGGTTTTATCACATATATCCCCATGAATATGTGTTACTGGGTAATAAAACTCTGATCAGGAGATACTGGGATGTGCCAGACAATGTGAGGATTGTGGAGATGCCTCCAATAGCAGAGCCTCCAGAGGGTTATTCCATAACATTTTGTAGCTCTCTGCGAATTGAAGCTGTAACTTCTCTGGAAGAGCCTGGAAAGACAGTTGATGAGGTTCCCTCCCAACGCCCCTCAATATCTGAAGGACATTCCTGGGCAAGATATAGAGGAGAATACGGCGTGGATAACTTCACTGCCAATTTCTACGATGAGCCTGAGCCTACGCCTGGTTATGAGAATCACAGGGTGAAAGAAGAAGAGCAGAGTGTGGGAAGAGACCTATATCTAATTCTTGGAATTGCTGTGGTGGGAGTTGTTATAGCTGTGGTGATCGGCTTGTGGAGAATGAGGCAAAGGGGATAGCAGAGCCTTGGATAGTGTAAAAATTCTATGCTTTGACTTCGCAATGCCCTATCTTTATATCATATTCCTACATTTTCATACAAAGATATATAAAATCTCATCATATACCATCCCTCAATGATGAACTTCCACATACACACCACTTGGAGTGACGGGATATACACTCCAGAAATCATAGTAAGGGAGGCAATAAAGAGAAAGATGGAGAAAATAGCCATCACTGATCATTATCAAACCAGAAAGGTGAGCTCCGTTCCAAAGAAATATCTAAAGATGTATGTGGAAGACATACAAACTCTCCGAAAAAAGTATAGGGATATAGAGATTTATATTGGAATAGAGGTAGATTTCTCACCCCGTACAGATATAGATAAGCTTCCATCCTTTGAAGAGTTTGATTTTATTCTCTTTGAATACGTGCAAGATTCCCTCTGGGAAGGATATCCATTATGGATGCTTTTGGATATCAGGAAAAAAATAGAGTCTCCGGTAATTCTAGCACACAATGATTTGCTTAGAAATTTTAGAAACAGTGATATACATGCACTTCTTCGTGTTCTGGAGGCAGATAAAATAGGCATCGAGCTTAACACCAATTTGAACTACACAAAGCTTGGAGATTTTTATTATCGTTTGGCAGCCCCGATTTTTGAGAGGGTAAGAGATTTTCAAATTCCAATATCTGTGGGTAGTGATCTCCATGAGGAACTGGATCTTTTAGATGAAGTCGACGATGCACTATCCTTTATCCAGGAATTGCATCTTGAAAAAAATTTAAAGCTTTTTCTTAAAGAGATAGGTAAACGATATGAAGGATAATTCAAGAGTCATATTTCCTTACGATGGGGTATAAAGAAAATTACGATTGCTATAGATGATAGAAGAAAGGAGAATAGCATTAAGGAGCGGTAATGACTGAAAAAGTGCATGAACACTCCCCCGATCAAAGGACCGAGAAATGCGGAGATCCCTATAGATGAGTTAAGTAATCCTGTGGCAGTAGCTTTTTCCGGATTTCTGTCGGTCAAATATCGAAGAGAGCCAACGTAGAGAAAAGACCAGGAAGTTGCCAGTAGTACCTGAATGGGTATTATCATCCAGATATTGATGGCAAATGTGTATGATAGAAATGTGAGAGAAGATAAGACCAATCCCAACAAAATAAGTTGGGTATATCTTCGCACATCCGTATAGAAATACATCAGGAAAAATTGTACAGTGGAATTTACACCCATGGTGGCTGCCTGCCAGAAAGAATTGCCACCTATCGATTTGATAAAGAGAGGCCAGTATGCCCATATCATTGTGGCGGCAGAATGCCGGAAAATATATGAAAGATAAACTGCCCAGTTCCTAAACATAACCTCCTTGGGAAGCATAGGTATATTTTTTATTTTCACCCCAGTATCAGGTAATTTCCATACAACAAAAAGCCCAAAAAGAAAAACTAGGGAGGAGAAAAGATAGGTGGCTTTAAAGGGGAAAAAGAGGGATATTAGGCCGGCAAAATATGAACCCAATGCCCAACCCAATGCTCCGTAAGCAGAAAGTTTTCCCATTTTGAGATTGGTATCATGTGCCATTGAAACTATAGCTGCTGGAAATATTCCTGCGGCAAAGCCGGCCATTATGCGTAGAAGTAAAAGAGAGTAATAGTCACGATAAAAATACTGACACATAAAGACTATGAACGCTATCACAAAACCAGAGATAATGAATCTTCTCCTCCCATGGACATCGGCCAGTCTGCCGAAAATCATAGAAGAGAGAAAATAAGCAAGATTGTACATCGAATATACAAAGGCTACTTGGAAAAATGTGGCTCCAAGCTGAGATGCAATACGGGGGAGTATAGCTAATGGAGAGCATTATGGCCGCATAACTGATAATCTGGGCCAGATATATTCTCCCTTTCACTATTGGATAATGACAAAGATATTTAATTGCTTTTCCATGCAAATCTTATGCGTTAATTTAATATTCCTCATCAATATAACCATTCCAAAGTGATGGGATGTATGCGGGTGTAGTCTAGTGGTAGGACGGGGGCTTCCCAAGCCTCTGGCCCGGGTTCGAACCCCGGCACCCGCATTTTTGAAGATTTAACTTGATTTCAAGTATCTTCCCTGAATTTGTCTCTTATATTTAGAAGCTTGAGAGGTATCTCTTTGATGGCCTAGAAAAAGAGTTACGCCCCCTTCTTAGGGAGGGGTTTTAGAGGGAAAACGAGTAATGTCAGTTACGAGCAAGTCCTCCGAA
The DNA here is from genome assembly GCA_021160945.1 of Thermoplasmata archaeon. Taxonomy (GTDB): domain Archaea; phylum Thermoplasmatota; class Thermoplasmata; order Thermoplasmatales; family Aciduliprofundaceae; genus S014-41. The sequence goes on along the minus strand of JAGHBQ010000033.1, from coordinate 45 downwards.
GGAGGACGTAGCGTAGGTACCCTTCGTAGTGGGGCCGACCGGATT
>JAGHBQ010000122.1 GCA_021160945.1 Thermoplasmata archaeon | reverse complement strand
CTTAAAATTTTGGTAAAAATTTTATACAGGAGTAAATTAAATTACCCATTTTCTTATACAGCTATGTACTAATCAGCAGAAAAGCCAATATGGAAGTTTGCCCCTAAGCCCCTTTAAAAAAGGTGCTTTACCCCCAAAAGAAAAGGGGGTTTAGAAAGGGGGCGTAGCCCCCTTCTTAGGGAGGGGTTTAGAAAGGGGAAACGAGTAACGTCAGTTACGAGCAAGCCCTCCGAAGGAGGGTGTAGCGTAGGTGCCCCTTCTAAAACGAAATACTCTTATATAGGTAATGTATAGGGCGGTTTGGCGATTATCATGGTTACGGTGTATGATGTTCCGCCCGATAGGCTAATTCGAGTCGTTGCAGAGAAGCTGAAGAAAGAGAATAAAGTGAAGCCTCCAGAGTGGAGTCGATGGGTTACAACAGGCGTCCACAAAGAACGTGGTCCAGATCAGGAAGACTGGTGGTATATACGCCTTGCATCTGTGCTGCGAAAGATTTACATTAAGGGCCCTACTGGAACCTCAAGATTGGCAGCTGAATATGGTGGCAAGGAAGACAGAGGTTCCAAGAGATACAGAGCAAGAAAGGGAAGCAGGAGTATAGTGAGAAAATGCCTTCAGCAGTTAGAAGAGCTTGGATTTGTAAAGAAGGATAAAAAGGGGCGGGTTATCACACCACAGGGGCAGTCCTTTCTTGATAACATCGCGAAAGAAGTTATGGATGAATTTGTTAAAGAAAAGCCCGAAATGGAAAAGTATGTGAAGTGAGGTGAAATGGAGGAGGATAAGGAGCTTGAGGAAATAAAGCGTAGAAAATTAATGGAGTTGATGAGGCGGCAGGCTCTAATGCAGCAAAGCGAAGAAGAAGAGAAGAGGAGAGTGGAAGAGGAAGCTGCCAGGCAGGCTTTACTCAGACAGATTATGGAGCCTGAGGCCCGAGAACGTCTTGCTAGATTGAGGCTTGTTAGACCTGAATTAGCGCAAGCTGTGGAAAATCAACTCATTATTCTTGCGCAGAGCGGAAGATTAATGAAGAAAATAAGCGATGGGGAACTGAAAGAAATATTAAGGAGATTAACATCTCAGAGAAGAGAGATAAAAATAGAGAGGAGATGAAAATGGCAAGAAATAAGCATGTTGCAAGAAAATTGAGGTTAATTCGAAGGATGAAGAGTAATAGAAGGGTACCTGCATGGGTGATGATGCGAACTGACAGAAAATTCACAATGCATCCTCATAGAAGGAACTGGAGAAGAACAAAATTAAAGGTTTGAGGTGATGTGAATGGCAGAAAAGGAAATGGTTTACAATATTCCACTTCGCAAGGTAAAGTTTGTATCCCGCAAGAGAAGGGCAAATTATGCTATAAAGTTAATAAGACTCTTTATTTCACGCCATATGAAAGTTCCCTTTGAGAATGTATGGGTAGACAATCGAGTGAACGAGCTTATTTGGAAGAGGGGTATCCAGAAACCACCATCCAAGGTCACAGTGAAGGCCATAAAGTTTGAGGAAGAAAATACTGCGGAAGTCCTCCTACCAGAATAATGATCAGTAAAACGACCATAAATGGAAGTCCATTCGTAGGTGTTTATGCGGCCTGCAATAATTATATAGCTATTCTTCCTCCCTCAGCATCAGGAGATATTTTTGGCAAAACTCTTAGAGTAGAAGTTTTTAAAACCACACTGGGAGGCTCACCCCTTATAGGAAGCCTTATGGTAATGAATTCTAAAGGGGCTGTAATCACCAATTTTGCAAATGAGGAGGATGTGGAGTTTTTGTTCCCTCGCATGAATGTTCTCTTTATTGAAGATAAAATAAATGCTGTTGGGAATGATATTCTGGCCAATGATAATGCTGCTTTGGTTCATGTGGATTTTGATGCATCCACGGTGAAGTTAATAGAAGAAGCCCTAGATGTTGAAGTTGTGAAGGGAACGATAGGTGGAATCAAAACAGTGGGCTCCGCAGCTGTGGTCACCAACAGAGGTATGGTAGTTCATCCCAATGTTGATGATAGCGAAATAGAGTTTTTGAAAGATCTTTTTGGAGTGCCTGTATATGTTACGACAGCTAACTATGGTAGCCTGTATTTAGGCGCTAGTCTAGTAGCCAACGATTTTGGGGCTGTTATGGGTGAGAGAACAAGCAACGTGGAAGTTGATAGAATAGAGAACGCCTTGGATATTATAGAGTGAAGACCCAGATTTTTGTTGTATTCTCCAGATCCTCTTTTGTGAATTCTATAGAGTTACCCACATAGATTATCTGCTCTTTTGTAAAATACTTTAGAAAGTCCTCTACAGGTGCTATGCCAAGAGTGAGGCCATCAAATCTGTAATGCATAGGAATCACAATCTTCGGTTGTAGAAGCTTTACATTTTCAAAGGCTTCTCTCGCATCCACTGTATATACTCCACCTACGGGAATAAAAAGAATATCTACATCTCCTATTTCTTTAACCATATCTTTGCTGAGTATATGCCCGAGGTCACCTACATGGAGAAGCTTTACACCCTCAAGCTCAATCTTATACATTGTGATTTTACCTCTCCTAGCTCCCATCTCTTTATCATGGTATCCCAAGATTCCCCTGATTTTTATTCCATCAAACACATAGTTTCCAGGCGCATCAATAATTTTGAAATTCCCGTTTAAAACTCGGACGGCGTCATGATCAAAATGATGGTGGGTGATGAGAACAACATCTGGTGTTGCTCTTGGAGGTTTTATTCCTATTGCTCTGCCGTCGTGGGGATCTATGACTATCTTCATGCTATCCCTTATTTCAAAACACGCATGACCATGCCATTTTATTTCCATATTATCACCTCCACCAAAAATTATAAGAGTTGCAAGAATATATTTTTTTCTAATGCCCTATCCCATCTCCGAGGATACTCTTCTACTCCTAAAACATCTCAAATGCGGAAGAAAAACCTTAGAAATGGGTACTGGAAATGGGATCATTGCTATTGAATGTGCAAAAAGTGGAAGTAAAGTGGTCGCTGTGGATATAGATCCAGAGGCAATAGAAGAGCTTAAGTTGAAATCTAAAAAAGAAGGTTTGCGAATAGAAGCGAGAGTTTCCAATCTTTTTCAAAATGTAAGTGGCAGATTCGATGTGATAATTTTCAATCCCCCATATCTTCCAGGTAATCCAAAGGAGCTGGAAGACTTGCAATGGGCTGGAGGGGGAAAATTTGGGGATGAAATAATAATGCGATTTCTCTCACAGGCAAAGGATTACCTTAGCCCAGAGGGCGAAATTTACATAATTCTATCATCCTTCAATAGATTAGGAGAGATTAAAAAAATGCCCTACCGATTTAAGTTAATTGCAAAGGAAAAATTTGCATTTCACGAAATATACCTTTATCAATTGAAACCTATCCATAAAACTTAACCACGTTCACATCTCTCGGCACACCAATCTCTCTGGCCACAGGGTCGCATTTTGTATGGAGAAGATACGCTATTGGTCTTAAATCCGTCTCACTGAGAGATTCGTAATTACCCATTCCTTTTGCAATTATTAAATCTGCAGAGGAAAGCAAACTTCTTATTTCCTCCGGTACAATGTCCATATCTATACCAACTGCAAATATTCCGGTGGTTTTTATCTCATCAACCTCTTTATCTAATCCCACATAATACACATCTTCTAAGGTGGCATCCGAGAGTATGGGTTTTCCCCTTACCAGAAGAGTTATCTTATCCACGTATTTCCTTATTTCCCTGATTAGGAGCTTATCAAAGACTATCTCCCCACAGTTATCGGTGATGTAAACCACATGGCCCCTTAGATGCTTCTTGAGGAGATCAGTATCATCATGATAGATACCCTCCTCTAAAATCTTCTGAAACTTCTCCTGAAAATCCTCGGGATTTTTTATGCTCACTCCAAAATCGAGAATATTTCCTGCAATGGATAAAATCTCTGCAGCTCTTAATTTATCTTCGCTCTTCTCATAATATTCAAGGGCAAGAGGAAACATTTCTATAGCTATGTCATTACTCTTTCTCTTCACCTTTCTATAGGGATCCTCCGTGCCAAGGATATCATAAACTTTTCTGTGCACTTCAGTCCAAACCTTTATGGAGGGCTTATTCTCATCAAATTTCTCACAGAGGGTTGCGAGGACACCTTTCACAACATCCATCGCTTTGCTTGGATCTACAAGATGCGCTTCAAATACTGCTCTTCTAAGAATACAGGCTACACATTCAGGTTGAGGTCTCATAGGTGGATATTGGACAGATTTATAATATTTTTGAGTAAAAATTTTTAAAGAGATTCATATACTTACATTCATGAATGAGCTGAACTTTCTCTCTGTTCCTCTGCCCTGTGGAATAGAAGAAGAAATAGCAAGGGGGAATTTCAATATTGCACGCAGAATAATAAAGAGATATCTCAATCGCGACATTCCAGCATTGCTGAGAAAGAGGTTGGAGTATGAGCTTGAGAGAATGAGAAGACTAAAAATTGATTTTCCATACACTCGAGAGAAAGCCCTTCAAATTCTGCGAAAAGAATTGAAGAACTTTAAGGATGAAGAACTGGATAGATGGATATCTATGGGTATTGTGGACAGAATGATCATAAACGGAGAAGAAAGATTCTTTAGAAGTTTCTTCCCAAATATAATATTTCTCAAACCATCTGTCAAGAAAAGAAAGCTAAAAGAGGATAAGCTCGGAAATTATATTAAAAATCAAATAGATAAGAGCATTAAAAGAATAAATTCAGGTGAAGTCAGAAAATATAGAGTTCAGGCAGGAATCAAACTCCACATAAAGAAGAAGATTCCAGAAGGGGAGAGATACAGAATATGGCTTCCCCTGCCAAGAGAGAACTTTCAAATTTCAAAGGTTCGAATACTTCGTGCAGAACCTGAGAATTATTATCTGAGCGATGAGGATTATGGCCAAAAAACGGTTTATTTTGAATCCTCTCAGCGAGATCATCTCCTTGAATTCATCTATGAGATAGAAGAAGTGAAAGGTGGTTTGGAAGGCGAAATGAAGGAGGAATATCTGCAAGAGAAAGCCCCACATGTAATTTTTACACCTTATCTGAAAGAGCTCGCTGATGCAATAGTGGATGGGGCAGATGGGAACTATGAGAAGGCTCTCCGAATATACACCTGGATCACATCCCATATGAATTACACCTATGTACGGGCATATTCCACATATGATAATATAAGCGAGTTTGCAGCCTCTTCTCTGCGGGGAGACTGCGGATTCATGGCTCTCCTTTTTATCGCACTCTCCCGCATATGCGGTATCCCTGCCAAATGGCAAAGTGGCTGGTTCATAACTCCAAAGCATGCATCGCCCCATGACTGGGCACAGGTGTATGTGGATGGAAAATGGCTTTCCGTTGACCCATCCTTTGGAAATCTTGGAAGACATGGAACTCTGAGAAATTCATTCTACTTCGGTAACTCAGATGCCTTCAGAATGATCGCCAACGATGATTTCCAGGTGGATTTTGTTCCGGAGAAAGAATTTATCCGCTCGGATCCCATGGATAATCAGATCGGTGAGGTAGAGTGGAGTGGGGGAAATATATATACAGATAAATTTTCCTCAAGACTGTACGTAAAAGAGTTCAAAAGGATCTAAAAAATCTATATTTTTCCTTTATTTATCTGCTTCATTGGCGTTGAAAAGCAATACTTATTCGAAAGAGATTTAAATTTTCATGCGGTAAAGTATTAGTATGACATACAAAGCAAGATACGGTAATCCTGATAAGGGGTGGGTTGTTCTTGTTCACGGTCTTGGAGAACACAGCGGGCGTTATAGAAAATTGATATCAATGCTCAACTTTGCAGGCTTTGCAGTTTATACCTTTGACTGGCCCGGGCATGGAAAAAGCGGAGGAAAGAGAGGTCATACTACTGTTGAAGAGGCTATGGAGATAATAGATTCCATAATTGAGGAGATAGGAGATAAACCCTTCATTGTGGGTCACAGCTTGGGTGGTTTGACCGTAATAAGGTATGCAGAAACCCGACCTGAGAGAATAAGAGGAGTGGTTGCATCATCGCCTGCTCTTGCAAGAAGTCCAAAAACACCTGCCTTTATGGTAACCCTCGCAAAAGTGCTCGGAAGGATAATTCCATCAGTTACTTTTTCAAATGGTATAGACTCCAAGTTACTTTCAAGAAATCCTAAGGCGGTAAAAAGCTATGTGGAGGATCCGCTTGTTCATAATAGAATTTCGGGGAGGCTTGGATTAAGCCTTTTCACAAATATGAAGCTTGCTCACAGAGAGGCGGAAAAGCTCAGGGTACCTGTTCTTCTTGTTATCGGCACCGGAGATCTGATAACCCCACCAGAGGGTGCGAGAAAGCTTTTCCGGAAACTCAAGGTTGAGAAAAAAGAGATAAGAGAGTTCAGGGGAGCATATCACGAGATATTTGAGGATCCGGAATGGGGAGAGGAGTTTCACCGAACAATAGTTGAATGGCTTGTGGAGCAAGTTTCTTAAAGAAAGATTAATCTATGAGATTTCAGATTTCAGTAATATGATTTTGAAGGAATGGGAGCTAAGAGGAAGAAAAATTGAGGTGGCAATTTGTGATCTCACTAGAGAAAAGGTGGATGCGATAGTGAACGCTGCAAACGAAAAACTCAAGCATGGGGGAGGAGTTGCGTGGGCAATTGTGAAAGCTGGAGGATATGAGATACAGAGGGAAAGCGACGAGCTTGTGAGGAAAAGAGGACCTGTGCCAACTGGAGAGGCAGTAGTTACTTCAGCAGGTAAATTAAAAGCAAAATATGTGATTCATGCCGTGGGTCCTGTATGGAGAGATGGAAATTATGGGGAAGATGAGCTTCTTTTCAAGGCAGTTTATAACTCTCTTCTTCGTGGTGATGAATTGGGGATAGAGAGCATATCAATGCCCGCAATAAGCACGGGAATCTTCGGATTTCCAAAAGACAGGGCGGCAAAAATATTTGCAAAAGCCATAAAGAAATTTCTGGAGGAGCATCCAGATACGAGAGTGAAGCTTATAAGAATATGCCATCTCACAAGAGAAAATGGAGAAATCTTTGTTAGGAACATGGAGTTCTAGGCTACCATGGTACATCTTTTTTTCCCATCTTGTAGCCGATAATGTTAACTATTCTGTGTATGATGGGAGTTATCACAAGAATCGTGCTCACAGGTACAGGCTTTCCAAAATGAGCCATAAACCATGCGGGATAAAGGAGCCAGAGGAGAAGCCAGGCAACCAGGACGAAGGTTAGTTGATCTAAGAGAAAGGCTCTACCTCCACTCTCAATCCCCAATCTTCTTTTTATGAAAGAACCGAATGAGTCACCAAGCATTGCGCCGAAAGATAATGAGAGAATTATCCCGATTACACGCGTATCCTCTGAGAATGGGGGGAACCAAGGTTGAGGGAGATAATGGGCAATGAAATTCTGAAGAAGGCCGAAAGCAAATCCTGTGAAGGCGCCACCAAAGAAACCCCGCCAAGTTTTGCCCTTACCAAGAATTCTCTTTCTATCTATAAAATTTCTTCCAAAATCCATGGGGGTTTTACCTTTAAAGAGTACTGCAGCGGGATTAGGTAAATATGCGGGAAGCATAAGCCAGAGAGAGGCGATCATCTGAGATAGGATATTAAGAGGCACAATAAGGTAATGATTACTAACAACATAAATTTTAAGATTTGATCCCCCTTCTCAACTCTTCCAGCTTTTCTTGCAACTTTCTATAAGACTTTTCTCCCTCTATTATATCAAGCAAGATACTTCCAACCACGACTCCATCACTGCCTGCTTTTATTATCTTTTGAGCTTGCTCACCTTTGGATACTCCGAATCCAACAGCTATTTTGTTTCTGCACGTACTTTTTAATTTTTTAACCATGGTGATCAGCATGGGATGTAGATCATTCTTCGCTCCAGTAGTTCCGTAACGAGATACAAGGTAAATAAATCCTGTGGTGATATCATCTATTTTTGCAACTCTCTTATGTGGAGTGTTAAGTGAAACTAGAAAAACCGTTTTAATTCCCTCCTCTCTTGCGAAGGATATGTAATCTCCAGCATATTCAGGAGGTAAATCTACCACGAGCATTCCATCCACTCCGACGGTTTTTGCCTCTTCAATGAAATTTCTCAACCCTCGGCGATATATTGGATTGTAATAGCTCATAAGAATTAAAGGAATATCATGTTCCCTTTTGAATTTCCTTATTATTTCAAAAACTTGATTTATATTAAACCCATGCTTCAAAACCTTTCGACTTGCCATTTCTATGGTTTTTCCATCGGCCATAGGATCGCTGAAGGGAACGCCCAGTTCTATTACATCGGAGTATTCTGCAAGTAATGAAAGATATTTGTAATGCTCCCTCAAAGTTGGATATCCAGCCGTCAAATAGGTTATGAGAGATTTGTGGAGCATAAAGAAAGCCTCCTCATAACACTTTCCATATCCTTATCGCCACGTCCAGATAGATTTATCACAACGACCTCATCTTTTTCCATACCGGCAGCAATTTTCATTCCGTAGGCAATGGCGTGAGCAGACTCCAGAGCCGGTATGATTCCCTCTTCTCTTGAAAGGGTAATAAAGGCATTTAAAGCCTCATCATCTGTAACATGGGTATATACTGCCCTTCCACTTTCCTTTAGATACGCATGCTCCGGACCAACCCCGGGATAATCCAAACCCGGAGCTATACTGTGCACCTTCTTTATCTGTCCCTCCTCATTCTGAATGAAATAGGATAGCATACCGTGAAAAACTCCCCTGGTGCCACGAGTTAATGTGGCTGCATTTTTACATGTGTTTATTCCCATACCTCCTGCCTCCACGCCTACCAATTTTACCTTCTCATCTTTTAGAAATGGATAGAAGATGCCTATAGCGTTGCTTCCGCCACCCACACAGGCGACTATCGCACTGGGTAACCTGCCCTCTGCTTCAAGTATCTGTCTCTTTGTCTCTTCCCCTATTACAGATTGAAAATCTCTAACTATCGTGGGAAAGGGATGAGGCCCAACAGCCGAGCCAATGAGATAGTGGGTATTTGAAAAAGATGCCACCCAGTCTCGAAGAGCTTCATTTATCGCATCTTTTAATCTCTGCGTACCCTTCTTCACGGGAATTACATTTGCTCCAAGAAGTTTCATACGATAAACATTGACTCTCTGCCTTTTCATGTCCTCATATCCCATATAAATTTCAACTCTGAATCCAAGTAATGCTCCAGCCATAGAAGTCGCTACACCATGCTGTCCGGCTCCAGTCTCTGCAATCAATCTCTTTTTGCCCATAAATTTGGCTAGCAAAGCTTGGCCAATAGTGTTGTTTATTTTATGAGCCCCCCCATGAAGAAGATCTTCTCTCTTCAGATAGAGCTTTGCTCCCCCCACCCTTCTTGTTAAATTCTTAGCAAAGTAAAGGGGAGTGGGTCTGCCAGCATATTTTTCAAGATAGTGATTTAGCAGTCTTTTAAATTTTTCATCATTCTTTAATTTTTCATAACTCTCCTCCAGTTCTTCTAAGGGAGGAATCAGAATTTCAGGTACATATCTGCCTCCAAATTCTCCAAATTTCATCCTCTCACCCTCTCAACAAATTCTTTGACAAGATTTTCGTCCTTCTTTCCCTCTTTTTCCACTCCGGTTGATACATCCACACCCCACGGATTCACATATTCCAAAATCTCTTTCACATTGCGAGGATTCAGACCTCCTGCAAGAATTATTGGATATCTCTCAGCAACAGTTTTGCTTATTCTCAGGTCGTGGATTTTCCCTGTACCTTCCCCTGTATCAAGAATATAGAAATCCGCAGGGTAGGTTTCTATTTCCCTGCTCAATCTTTGAACATCTTTCACCACATTCTCACTTTTTCTGGGAACCCAGAAAGCTTTTGCAATCTTTACTCCATAACTTTTTTTAAGTATCTCTGCCTTTTTGGAAGGCATATCACTATGAATTTGTATGTAATCCGCATCTGTTTTTTCTATGATTTCGCTCCATTTTTTGATAGAGGTTGCTGTAGAAACAACAAAAACAGGTATGCTTGTACTGCGAATCAATGCATGGGCAGTTTCAATAGATACGCATCTCTTGGAGTTTGATTCCACTATCACCCCTGTGGCATCTGCATAACGTTCCACAATCTCGATCTCTTCAAAGGTTTTTACTCCACATATTTTTATAAACATTCATTTCCCTCCGCAAAAGCTACAAAATTCTTTATTATACGCATTCCCACACCTTCTCTGTATTCAGTTAAAACGCTCTCTGGATGGAACTGTAGCCCAATTATTGGCAACTTTTTATGTCGTATTCCCATAATTATTCTGTCATCAAGGGAAATGGCAGATATTTCAAATTCTTTGGGGATTTCAGTTACAGCAAGGGAATGATACCTTCCGGCCTCAAACGGATTTTTCACTCTTTTAAACACACCCTTGCCATCATGCCTTATTATGCTTTTCTTTCCGTGCCTCGGAACCACCTTTTCAACCCTTCCTCCGAAAACGTGGACAATGATCTGATGTCCAAGACAAACACCAAGTATCGGGATATCCATGCTTTCGATTATACGGGGTGCATTGCCCGCATATCTTCTCTCCCATGGAACACCGGGACCTGGAGATATTATTATTCCCTGTGGATTCATCGCTTCCACTTCCTTCACGCTTGCTGTATTTGGTAGAACCTTAACGCGGGTATATTTGGATGCATACTCCGCAAGATTCCACACGAAAGAATCGCGATTATCTATCAAAACTATCATTTTCGCACCCCCAAGGCTTTGAGCACAGCATACATTTTGTTCTCCGTTTCCATATACTCTCTCTCTGGCAGGGAATCGGAGACTATGCCAGCACCCGCTCTTACCTTTATTTCCTCTTCTCTTATTTCAGCCATCCTGATGGCAATGGCGAGATCTGCTGTGTTTCCATGAAAATAACCCACGCCACCGCCGTATACACCTCGCTGTGATTTTTCAAGCTCATCTATTATTTCCATAGCTCTTATTTTTGGAGCTCCGGTCAACGTACCTGCGGGAAAGGTGGCTTCAACAGCATCAAATATTCCAACATCATCTCTCAGTAAACCAGTAACTTCACTCTCAAGATGAATAACATGGCTGTACTTCTCAATATTCATGAATCGACTAACCTTAACACTCCCGGGCTTTGATACTTTCCGTATATCGTTGCGTGCAAGGTCCACAAGCATGACATGCTCAGCCCTCTCCTTCTCATCTTCCAATAGTTCTCTTATCACATCTCTCTCATTTCCTTTTCTAGCTCTTGTTCCTGCAATAGGGTTTATCTTTATTAGATTATCCTCCACAGAAACAAGAGTTTCGGGAGAAGCACCCACAACCGTGGTGTCAAATTCCAAAAGAAAGTGATAGGGGCTGGGATTTATTTTGCGGAGTTTTGAAAAAAGAGGTAGAGGGTCCAAGGCACCCTTCACTCTATACTCTCTGGAGATCACCACCTGGAAAATGTCTCCATCATAGATGTATTCTTTTGCTTTTTTCACCGTATCTATGTACTCTTCTTTTGATGTATCCTCCCCAATGATTTCACACTCTATTATCTCCTCTTTGTATTCTCTCTTCTTTGCCTCTTTAACTTTTTCTTGGGGTTCCAGTAACTCACCGTCCCCTTGAAAATAGAGAGCGCTGTTACAGTGATCATAAATGAAAACTCCTGGGTAGTGGGCGAAAAATGAAGGGGTCTTAATTTCACCTTTAATATAAGAATGAATACTATCATAAGAGAAATAGCCAAAAAGATACCCTGAAAT
>JAGHBQ010000135.1 GCA_021160945.1 Thermoplasmata archaeon | reverse complement strand
GAGAGAGTTTATAGGAGGCCTCATCTTTCTCGGTGCTGCCTTCTCAGGCCTTCCCATCCTTGCCCCTATTCTAACAGGGGCTCGGGGCATTATTTTCACTCCCGCAAGATGATTGACGAGCTCCATCACATCTCCATCTATGAAATCCCTGAGTCTCACTATATTGCCATTTTTCAAATCAAGGCCAACACACCGGAGAAGTGGATAGGCATACCTATCAAGAATGTAATATTCCCTCTCTCTGTGCAATGCTCCGAGCTTTATCAAAATATCCTTAATCTCACGATCTTTCTTAATTTTGAGCTCCCCATTATCCCATATGGCATGCTTTTCCAAATATTCGGACAGTTTTTTTATCTCTTTCCTTGTCAAATCATGCCAGAAGAGATTATAGCGGGGATGAAGAGGTATACCGTATTTCTCAGATATGTCAAAGGCTTCAAATGCATCTTTTACTTCTCCTTTAAATCCAGCGTGTTCTGCCTCTTGCACCCACCACTCCTCAACATAGGAGGATGGAACGAGGGGGTGGTTGTTCTCCAAAAATTCTCCATAGGGAATGAGAATCTCTCCCACATCTACAATCTTCTCCACAAGAGGGTATACTTCTACAGCCTCTTCCCATGTGTTCACCTGTACAAGATCTCCATTATTTAGCAGAACAATGGGTCCCTCTATACTATCACAGGAGGTTATGCCTCCAGCCTTTCCTGGCCTCTCAAGTTTTAGCTGTGTGCCTATCGCTATGAATTGATTCAAAAGATACATAGTTGCAGGATTAACGCTTATTGTGGCAAGCCCTCCCGCACGGCATCTTCCATAACGAAGTCTGAATCCACCAACAGCGGAGGGGTAGGAGAAGATGGGCCTTCCTGCAAGAATATCCTTTATGTATTTGTATGAAGGTTCGAGACTAAAACTTTCCTCACTCACCTCTGGAATGAGCTTGTTTAACCACTCCCAACCATCGATTTTAAGCGCATCAACATACGCTTTAAGCTTCTTTGCTTTTTGAAGCAACCCCTCGGCCAGAACTAAGCACATGCCTCCACGCACTTTGTTCGTCTCAACTCTCGGCAGATTTCTGTAACCACTTACCTCCATGTTCTCTGTGCCCTCGCCATCTATGCACACGGGACAGTTTTTAACCACAAGCTCTATCTCCTCGTTGCTTGGTCTATATTGAAGATGATGCTTTCTGTCATAGAGTTGTATCTCCTCTTTATATCTCTCAATCTCCTCCTCTGTTGGCTTGTATCGATCTATACCCAGTTCTCTGCGTACAACATCTGCAATGAGCACACTTAACGCTTGAGCCGTGCCCCCAGCTCCCCGTATTGGTCCGGCATAATATACAGAGCAATACTCGCTTCCATCATCATTTTTCTTTATTTTTACGCTTGCGATCCCCTCCAGAGGGGCCACAAGAATTCCCTCGGTTAAGATGGCAAGCCCCACACGAACCGCTTTATCCAGAGCTTCATCTTTTTTATCATATCTTTTGGCAACCTTTCTCACCATGAGAAGGGAGACTATGCCCCTATCATACTGTTTGCTCAGCTCCCTTATCTCATCAGCTATCCCTCTCACTCCTGTGAGCTCTTCCACCCTGGCCGCCAAGTCCTTGGCACGAGGTATCTCCACAAAGGGCTCGGGATCAAGATTCATTCTTCTTGCTTCTTCTGCCACGCTGTAGCATTTCTCCGCCTTTTTTTCAAGTTCCTCAAAATATCTTACCATCTCCTCACTGATTTCATCCATCCACTTACCCTAAGATGTGTGTCGTTATAATGTTTTTTGTTATCAGGTCTGGTAAAAAATGTTTTTCTAAAACTTTAAATTCCATCACTGTAATGCAGGCCTATGAGAACCGAACTTCTATATCTAGATGATTCATATCTTAAAGAATTTGATGCGGAGGTTATCGAAGTTCAGGATAATGGAGTGCTCCTGGACCGCACTGTTTTTTATCCCGGAGGTGGTGGACAGCCATTCGACACAGGCAAACTTTTTTTCGACGGTAAAGAGAGCAGAGTTGTCGATATGCGCCGCGAGAATGCACTGCACGTTCTTGAAGGAGAAATTCCTGAAAAGGGAAGTTGTGTGCATGGAATTATAGACTGGGAGCGAAGATACAGGATAATGAGAGCACATACCGCCGTGCATGTGATTTCCGGCGTTGCCTATCAGAAGTTTGGAGTAATCATCACAGGCAACCAGCTATATGAGGCTCGAGCGAGAATGGACATGTCATTCGAGAACATGAGCAGAGAACTTGCGGAGAGGATAATTGAAGAGAGCAACAGAGTTATAGAGGAGGACTTAGAGGTAAGGTGGTACTACATCTCCCGAGAGGAGTTCAAAAGAAGACCGGAGCTTATGAGGGTGAACCCGCGACTTTACGAAAAATACGAGAGAATTAGAGTTGTTGAGATAGTGGGATTTGACATACAGGCAGATGGTGGCACGCATGTTAAGCATTTGAAAGAAATAGGGAAAATATCGCTTGAAAAATACGAGAGCAAAGGTAGAAAGAATAAGAGAATATACATCACCCTTACCTCTTGAGATTCTATCCTTTCTTTTTCGATCACTCTATCCTGCAAAGTCAATACTTTTCAAAAAATTTATAGAGTTAGAGGAGATATGGTGATTATGCTTGAAATCACGCTACCGGATTACGCAAAGGAGACAATCCTTCAATTTATAAAGGATTTTGCCGGTGAAAAAAATGTCATTGTGGGAATGAGCGGAGGTCTTGATTCTTCCACCGTTGCAAAGCTGTGCGTTATGGCACTTGGAAAGGAGTGTGTGCTGGGCGTGCACATGCCTGATGAGACTACACCTGCTCAGGATACACAGGATGCGAGAGATTTTGCCCGGGAACTGGGAATTACACTCAGAGAGATAAACATCGATGAGTTTGTGAAATCACTGAGCAGCAAGCTTAAATTAGAGAAAAGAATGAGTGTGGCAAATCTCAAGGCGAGAATACGGATGAGTATATTATACGCTCTTGCAAATGAAAACAACGCGTTAGTGGTGGGCACAAGTAACAAAAGCGAACTTCTTATTGGATATTTTACAAAATACGGAGACGGGGCCAGTGATTTCGCGCCCATAGGGGACCTTTACAAGACACAGGTACGGTTACTGGCAAAGGAGATAAGCCTGCCGGAGAGAATCATCGCCAAGGCACCGACAGCAGGACTCCTTCCTGGACAGCTGGACGAGGAGGAAATTGGCATTAAATATGAAATTCTGGATAGAATCCTCTACGCTATGGAGCTGGGCTACGATGTGAAAAGAGCTGCAGAGCTTCTTGATATTGATGAGGAACTAGTGCGAAAAGCATACGAGATGCACAAAAGGTCAAGACACAAGAGGGTACTTCTCTACATCCCAAAAATAGGAATTAAGACCATAAACACAGACTGGAGAGAGTAAATTAGAAAAGGAGGCACATCTGAGCATGGGGAATGCCATCGATTCTTAATATCGCATCTTTATCTATATAACCTTCTTTTATGGCAAGTTGGATTACATGCTCGCCCACCAGATTGGCGATGGTAGCTATCTTCATGCTATTGAGGAAAGTTTTATCGCTCACATATGATTCATAATAGAAATCTTTCTTCACCTCAATATGAAATTCTCCCTCCTCAAATTTCTTACCTAAAAGTTCACGATCACAGGCGGCCACCATCACTTCTCCCCTTATTCTATAAATCCTCATTGCTATTTTATGCTTAGACATATTTGTATACCCCACTTCTTACCTCTCTTATCAGGCCTTCACGATGCATCTTCTCAAGGATACGCAAAGTCTTCATCTCATCTATACCTATCTTCTTTGCCTCTTCTAAGATTTCCTCCTCCTCTGCAAAGCCTTTCTCATCTATGAGCTTCCTCATTATGATATCTATCTTCTCCATCACACTTCTTTGCCTTGAACTTATACCTGTGTAGAGAATGTCTGCATCTATTATTCCCTCTTCAGTAGAGGCCTCTTTTAAGAAATATTCCACTATCCTTATTGCGCGCTCAGCGTCTTCTTTTGTAACCACCTCGCTCAATCTAGCTCGAGCAGAGGCTTCTGCAAGACGGATCATGGCCTCTAGCTGTCTGGGAGTTATTGCCACCGCGTGCGTTTCTTCATAAAGCTTCCTAGTTTCCACATACTTTTTCTTGAGAAGCTCCATAGCCTCATCACTTAACTTGGGAAATATATTTCTCTTTGCATAGGCTATATACTTGCGGAAAAATTCGGGTTCTATCTTTGGAGAGTAGCTCTCCACAAGTATGTTTTCTTCCTCTAACTGCAACATTTCGCCCACAAGATGCGCGTTTAAAATATGCTCTGCAAGAGCCTTATCTTTCTCAGGGTTCGGCACATCTATTATTTTGAAAATAACATCGAATCTTGAAAGAAGAGGTGTGGGAAGATCTATTTGATCCACCAAGGGACGATTTGGATCGAATCTGCCATATTTTGGATTCGCAGCTCCCAGAATTGAGCATCTTGCCATCAGCGTGGCATATATTCCCGCCTTGGTGACAGCGATTATCTGCTGCTCCATAGCCTGATATATAGAATCTCTATCCGTGGAGCTCATTTTATCAATCTCGTCAATCGCTGCAAGCCCCATATCCGCAAGAACAAGCGCTCCAGCTTCGAGTGTCCATCTTCCATTCTCATCTCTCACAGCTGTAGCAGTTAATCCCGCTGCCGATGACCCTTTCCCTGAAGTGTATATGCCACGGGGTGCAATCTGTGCCATGTATTGCAATAGTTGAGATTTTGCAGTGCCGGGATCGCCCACAAGTAATATATGAATATCTCCTCTTATCCTGGTACCATCTTTCATCTTTTTCGGAACTCCACCAAACATTTGAAGAAGAAGGGCTTCTTTTTCAATTTTCATCCCGTAAATGGTGGGAGCTATTGTGTCACGAAGCCTCTCAATTATATCACCTTTCCTTGCCTCTTCTTTTATACGGGCCTCATCCTCCTCGGTTATCTCTATACTCTCAAGCTCCTTCTTCTCCTTATCTATGCTCACCACATCTAAAAATATGTCAAATTCTGTGATTTTTACATTTCCAAAGATCCTTCGCTCCTTTGGTCGCAGAACTCCATTGAGTACAACTCTATCCCCGGGCACTATAATCCCTGCGAGGTCATCCTCTAAATAGGCAGATAATCTCTGAGGTTGCTCTCCACCTCTCAGATTCTCCGGATTCTCTTGGATTTCAACGCGCTGTGTGTCCACAAAAATTGATTGCTGGATATCTAGCGTGAACTTTACTGTTGGCTTGCTCTTGCCACAGTGGGCACATTTGTGTGGCTCTATCAACCTGCTTCCAATCTGCTCCACATATGTGAGTCCACCACAATCGCTACATTTAAAGGCTCCAATTTTAAGTTTCGGTCTGACCTCTGTGGCCCTTCTTATGATTCCTTCAATGCTTATAAACTGTCCAAGATGCACGCTCCTGAGATCCCTTATCTCTTTGCGTCTGTCTCTAGGTAAACTGCTTACTCTTAAATGTATCTCCATTTCCTCCCCAGTATATTTCTTTATTGCCTCCTCTCCCAGGGAAAGATAAATATCAGGATATTTTAAGAAGTCCTCTGCAAAAGCAGGATTGTATTCTACAATATCTTCAAATTTTACAATTAAGCTTCTCTCATCTGGATACTCATCCACTATCCGGGATAGATTTATTCCATACTCGCTACGAGAGAAAAAATCAAGCCATATGGTTCTTATCTCATCCTCAGTATACTTCATCGATTACCCATGCAAATATGGGATAAAAAGATTTTATTCACAAACCTGGTAAATTAAAAAAGACTTGGAAACAAGAGAGATATAGATTCTCTCATAAAGTTTGAAATTTGCTATTATAAGCTCAGACCTGCTTGAAAATTCTTCCTTGCTTATGTAATCCCATTTCAAAGGAAGATATTTCTGGACTACTTTATTGCTCTTTTCAACGGTTCTCTGTGCTTTACTCTCTAATACTAAATGAAGGTAGTATTCATATTTCTGCCCGAAACTAAAGAAATTTAAATTTTTCACAAAAAATTATAGTTGTGAGAGAACCTTTTGAAGTATTCTCTCCTTTCTTTTCTCCGCCTCCTTTAATTTTTCTTCCACCTCTTCCCTCGTTTTATTTGCATACTCATCATCACTCAGACCCAAGAGGTTTATGAGCACATTAAGATATGCAGCATAGGCAGCAGTGTATGCAGTTAATGCAGCAACACCTGCATCACTTAGGGCATTTTTGTTTCCCTTTTCTGTGAGAACCTCTGCAAGCTCCATTGCTTCTAAGCTTAATTTTAAACTCTCCTTTGGGACATCTATTGCTAACTTTGTTGCTTCCTCTATTTTTTCTTTTCTTATTTTCTTCTCCTCATCACTTTTCTTGGGAAGAGAGAATGCGCTCATAAGAAGATTGAACGTATCACTGTCCTTGTCCACCAGCGAAATAAAATTACTTTTCAGTGACTGCGCTTTTCTTGCGACCTCAGCCATTTCCTCCCACACATCCTTGTATTTTTTCTTTCCATAGGTAAGATTTGCTACCATGGATGCAAGCGCTGAGGAAATAGCTCCACTTAGAGCCGCAACGCTTCCTCCTCCTGGCGCAGGAGAGTCACGTGATAATTCATCTACGAAATCCTTAAGGCTCATATCCACCAGTTTTTTCTTCGATTCCATTTTCTCAATTTTGTATTCAATAATTTTCTCTGTGGGATCAAATGGTGCCACATCATTCAATCCTAAGGATAAAATTGCTGTTTCTACAAGGTCTCTTTCAGGCACACCGTCACTTTTTCCCATTTTTCGCAGAAAATGACGTCCGGTATCAAGCATTGCTTCAAGAGGTACAAGTCCAACAATTTCACTGCCGGTAACTCTCAAGCCTATCTTCTGCGCCTCTTCCTCACATGCCTCAAATACTTTCCATAGGGGCGTCTCATGAAAATTGGTAAGATTTATAGATATCTGCGCTCTCTGATACTCATCTATATACCAACCTATTGCCTTCACATACTTTAATTTACCAGGAACTTGAACTTTCGTACCGTCAGGCATCTTTTTCTTATATCCTCTCTCGCGGATTACCTTGGCAATTTTGTGTGCCAGCTTCTTATCTTTGGTATTGAGATTCACATTATAGGCGATAAGGAAATCTCTCGCACCTATCACTGTGGCTCCTGTCTTGGCAATATTCTCATTCCATTCAGATGGTCCATAATCAGGCTTCCATTTGGGATCTTTCAATTTCTCGGGAAGTGCCTCATATTCTCCAGCCCTTATATCCGCTAGATTACGCCGATAATCTTCCTTTGCAGCATATTCGTAGAGGTAAACGGGAATACCAAGTTCTCTTCCAACTCTCTCGCCCACCTCTTCTGCAATCTTCACACAATCTTCCATGGTGACACCCTTAACTGGAACAAATGGACAAACATCTGTGGCTCCTATTCTTGGATGCTCTCCATGATGCTTTCGCATATCAATTAATTCTGCCGCCTTCTTTATGGCACGAAACGCGGCTTCCTCAACTCCTCCAGGAGTGCCAACGAATGTAACCACGGTTCTGTTAGTTGCTTCACCGGGGTCTACATCAAGAACATAAACATCCTCAACTTCTTTGATGACATTAATAATTTCTTCAATCACTTTCATATCTCTTCCTTCGCTAAAATTAGGTACGCATTCCACTATCTTGTCCATGTGATCACCCTGGGGGAATATGAGAAGACACTATTAAGAATTTTTGTTTTGATTTTTGTACTCCTCTCAATCTATTGCCTTTGCATCACAGATGGGAGAGAAAACGGGATGATTCACATATCGGGAAAAGTGAATACATTTTAAGGTATGGCTAAACCTATTCAGTCACCATAACCCCTCTGATATCCTTTTCCTGTTAACTCCTTATTCGCCTCTAATATGGCTTATAATTTCTGGCCAGAGAAACTTTTAAATATATGTATTTTCATGGAAATTTAGGGATGAATATGCTTAGAAGATTAATAATCACAGGAATAATACTGCTCTTCCTGTTTGGCTCAGTGGAAGGG
>JAGHBQ010000161.1 GCA_021160945.1 Thermoplasmata archaeon | reverse complement strand
GAATTTGGGGAGATGAATGAAATATATGAAAGATATTTTGGAAACAGCAAACCTGCCAGAGTTACCGTGGAAGTCTCAGGGCTCCCCAGGAATGCCAGGATAGAAATGGATGCAATTGCCTATCTTGGGAGAGAGAAATGATCCCCTATCTCTTGAAGGTAAAGCTTCCAAAGAATAATCGGCAATATCTAGGATATTTGAAGAGCGAGCTTCTAAAAAAATGTGAGAAAGATAAGATAGAATGCATTATTGAGTTCATAGACGGGAGAATAATAATCTTTTCTACACCCGAAATAATTCCATATTTGAAAAACTTAAGAAATATCATCTCAATACACCCAGTGAAGATCTTTGAAGATTATGAAGCCCTTATAAAAGAGATAAAGAATATCCTCAGGGGAAAAGAAAGTTTTGCAGTTAGAGCAAACACAAAATCGTTGGAAGAAAAGATTGGAGGAGACATCATCAAAGAGATGAATATCGAGGTGAATTTAAAAGAGCCTAGAACCGAAGTTCAGGTGGAAAAGAGAGGAAAATATTTCTTGCTTTATCAGGAAAATATTTATTTAAAAAGGGAATATTAAGGGGCGTATGAATGCAGAGATCGAGAGAAAGTGGCAGAAAAGATGGCAGGAAGACCGAATTTTTGAGCCAGAGGTGGATAAAGGGCGAAAAAAATTCTTCCTTACTGTGCCCTACCCGTATATGTCTGGCTCTTTACATATCGGGCACGGTAGAACATTCACTATAGGAGATATTATTGCACGATTCAAAAGATTGCAGGGTTATAATGTTCT
Organism: Thermoplasmata archaeon; assembly: GCA_021160945.1. GTDB lineage: Archaea > Thermoplasmatota > Thermoplasmata > Thermoplasmatales > Aciduliprofundaceae > S014-41. The sequence continues at coordinate 2,732 of JAGHBQ010000161.1, read as the reverse complement.
CTTTCCGATGGCATTCCATGTAACAGGTACCCCTGTTCTTGCCATAGCTGATGCCATTCGAAGCGGAGATGAGAGGGTAATAAACCTCTACAGGGATTATGTAAGAATATATGAGGAGGATGAAAAAAAGGTTGAAGAAATTGTTGCCTCTTTTGTAGAGCCTGAGAATATAGCAAGGTATTTTGCAGAGAAAACCCAGAAGGATTTTATAGGGATGGGCTACAGCATTGACTGGCGCAGGAAGTTTCATACCGCTGAACCCCTCTACAATAAGTTTGTTGAATGGCAATTTAAAAAATTATACGACAAAGGCGTAATAAAGAAAGGAAAATATCCAATTACATACAGCATAGAAGATGGAAATCCTGTAGGTGAGGATGATATTGAGGATGGAGATATAAATAAGGTAACAATAATGGAATTCACTGTCATCAAATTCAAATTTGAAAATGGCTATCTTGTGGCTGCCACGCTTCGCCCTGAAACAATATTTGGTGTTACAAATCTCTGGATTAATCCCAATGTCACATATTGTAAGATAAGGATAGGCGATGAGCTCTGGTATGTCTCACAGGAAGCTGCTGAGAAGCTCAAGTATCAGAAGGAGGGAGTAAAAATATGTGGATGCTTTAAAGGAGAGTACTTTATTGGCAAATATGCAAGGGAGCCTGTGAAGCACAGGGGAACAATGATACTTCCAGCTGAATTTGTTGATCCTGATAATGCCACCGGTGTGGTTTACTCTGTACCAGCCCATGCACCCTACGACTATCGGGCTCTTGAGGATTTGAAGAGGAATTCAAAGATTCTAGAAAAATATGAAATCGATCCAGAGGAGCTCAGAAGGATAGAGCCCATAAAAATAATTGATATTGAAGGCTATGATATACCTGCGAAGGATATATGTGAGAAGATGAAAATTAAAGATCAAAACGACCCACGCTTAGAGGAGGCAACCCAGATAATCTACAAGGATGAATTCTACAGTGGAATAATGAACGAGAAATGTGGGCAATTTGCCGGAATAAAAATAAGTGAGATAAAGGACGAAGTTAAGCAATGGCTGAAAAATATGAATATGGGAGATGTGATTTATGAAACTTCAAGAAAGGCCGTTACTCGCAATGGTCATAAAGTCATAGTTGCTGTAATTCAAGATCAGTGGTTCATAGACTACACACCAAAATGGTGGAAGGAGCGTGCTCATAAACTTGTTAATGGGATGTTCTTCTACCCACCAAAATACAAAGATATGATGCACGGCATAATTGACTGGCTTGAAAAAAGGCCATGTGCGAGAAAAAGAGGGCTAGGCACGAGATTTCCATGGAACAGGGAGTGGATAATAGAAAGTTTGAGCGATTCTACAATATACATGGCTTTTTATACCATCGCACACATAATCCGTAGAGAAAACATACCTCCGGAGAAACTAACTGAGGAATTCTTCGATTATGTTTTCTTAGGAAAAGGAGATGCAGAGAATGTTGCAAATAAAACAGAAATTGCAAAAGATATTGTGGAAGAGATGCGTCGCGAATTCCTTTACTGGTATCCCAACGACCAGAGACATACAGCACCACCACATCTCAGCAATCATCTTGCATTTTTCATAATGCACCACGCTGCAATATTTCCCGAAGAGCACTGGCCCAAAGGGATCACTCTTAACGGCCTGATGATTCGGGAGGGAGCCAAAATATCTAAGAGTAAGGGCAATGTTATCCCCTTGGCTCATATATCAGATAAATATGGAGTGGATCTCTTCCGCCTTTACTGTGCAGTGAATGCTGATCTGGACACTGTTATGGACTGGAAAGAAAGTGAAGTATCCTCGCTGAGAAGAAGATTTGAGAGATTTGCCCGAATTGTGGAGGAGAGTATAGAAGAAAAGCCTTTAAAAGAGCTTGAAAGAATGGACAGATGGCTTCTCTCCAGGTTCTATCGCCTTCTCAGAGAGAGTATTGAGAGCTTTGATGATCTTAAAATAAGGGATGCAATGCTCAACATGCTGTTCCACTTCCTAAATGATATTAAATACTATGAAAAGAGGATGAGCGAGGAAAGGAGGAGAAAAATAGTGAGGATGCTTCTTGAAGACTGGTTAATCATCCTCTCACCAGTTATACCCCATACATGCGAGGAGTTCTGGCACAGGCTTGGACACAAAAGCTACATTTCCCTTGAAAAACTTCCTCCTGTGAGAGAGGAATACATAGACGACAGAATTGAGGTGGAGGAAGAATACATCCAGAAGCTTTTGGATGATATTGAGGAAATAATGGAGATTGCAAACATAGAGCCGCAAAAGATTTATATATACACAGTGGAACCCTGGAAATGGGAGATATTCCGTGCCATTAAGGATTCCACACCGAAGGAAGCTATGAAGATAGCCATGAGAATAAGGAAGGGAAAGGACACTGCAGATTTTGTCAAGAGGCTCCTGAAAGAGAGATTGAGATATGTGGAGATTGACGAAGACTCTGTGCTTAAAGAAGCTGCAGATTATCTTGCGGAGGAGTGCAACGCTGAGATTGTAATAAACAGCGATTACGACCCTAAAAATAAGAGAAAATTTGCGCTGCCGCTGAAACCTGCGATTTATATGGAGTGAGCATCTTTCAGAAAAGTGCCCCTTCAGAAAACTGCCCTGTGGTGGCGTGTAAGGCTAATACCTTGCAGTGGATATCCATATTACTGCTGTGGCCGCATCCACAGTTAGAGTTGTG
>JAGHBQ010000166.1 GCA_021160945.1 Thermoplasmata archaeon | reverse complement strand
TTTTAATTTCTTAAATCTTTCAATAATTCTAATATAATACATTACCCTTCCTAGATCGGCCTTACCCAGTGAAGGCGCCAAGTACAAAAATTCTTTTTTATTGACTTTAACGATTTTAATTTCTCCTGTCTTCTCCCTAGATTTAATGGTATCATATAGAGTTGATTGTATACACCCTCTTTTTTTTCCTTCCTCCACCAAATCCCTTTTCGTAATCAATTTCTTTTTCTCGAGTATACTTTTGATGCATTCCCACGTTTCGTTTTTCTTTGCTTTGGCCATATTCATATCTCCAAGAGACTTATGGGCAAATGGAATTCTGGAATCCCAATGGAAAGTTTTCTTCAAGTTCTATCATGCCCAGCCCTGAAATTGGAAATTAATCGGAATTGTAATGGAATCTGCTCGAGTTTATATATGCAACGGAATTCATTTAACATGGTGATACAATGGCAAACAAAAACAAGATAATCGCGGCGAGATTCCCGCAAAAAGACGCTAAATTGCTGAAGAAAGTATGCGAAGCCAGGGGTGAAGACATCAGTGGTTTCGTGAGGCGAGCTGTTAAACGAGATTTGGCTAGACTTTCGTTTTACACAAAAAACGAGAAAAAGGCGCTCGGTGTAGACAGAGGTGAGAGGCATTAAAAAATGATAAGAAAAGAGAAAGAAGGGAAAAGGTGTCGCGTATGTGTAATAATGCTGAAACAATAAAAATTTTGGCTCGGTATAGAGATCATCCAGCAGATTTTTTTATAGATCGGCTGCCAGAGTATGCCCGTGAGAATGGCAATTTCATTAAAGTAAAGAGGGCCTTCCATGAGCTGCTAGGGTATGGGGCGGGCATTCATGCTGGAAGATATAGAGATAGAATTGCTGGAGTGCACATAATGGCCCTAACCAATGCCCTTAGAAAATTGAGAGAAGAGGGCAAGGTGGAAATGAGATCCCAAGGCGTTTGGATTTGGAAAGGAGGGGAAAAACAGCATGGAGGGAGTCCATGATATTTTATCCAGCTAGAGATAAAGACAAACTTATAGGCATAATGGCAGAAGAGATAGGTGTTGATTTTTTTACGCTAAGGACAGAGATAAAAAGAATTGAGGAGAAGATCGAAAGGCAACAAAGAGAAAGGAAACAAAAGAAACAAAAAGGAGAGAGAAATGAAAGGAAACAATAAAAAAAGGAATATCAATACAAAAGAAAGTAGTAGCACACTTATTTGGGGACTACTACCACTTCAGGATATGTCCCCCACCTTCATTTCTTCATTATACCCCTCTAACAGTGTTAGGAAACCAAACAGCATTAGGGGACTATTGGAATGGGTATCTCATGCTATCCAAGGAATAGTTAATGAATATTCTGCTGTCATACTTTTTTACACCTTAAAGTGTGGGTATTGTTATAAATCTTCGATTGAGAAAGTCTTTAATCTGAATGAAAGGGTTGTGGATCATTGGCTAAAAACTTTAGCAAGTCGGGGCATAATTGAAAGAGTAAATCTCACAGACATAAAAGAAGTAAAAACTCTCCAAGAATTTTATAATCTCTCTTCCTATCATATTCGAAAGACATCTTTCTATAAACTTACCGGGCCTGCCGAAGAATTTTACAACCATATTTCTAAAGAGATATGGCAGGATATTCTTCCAGATGGTGTAATTAAAACTATCGAAAAAATACAAAGTGAATTAGAAAAAACTCGAAAGAAAATTGGAGATTCAATATTGGAAGAAGCCGACCTTACCGAAAAGAGCATTGCAGCCTTTATTTTGAGATATAAACATAATGATATGGACTGGCTTAATGCCAGGGCCAGCAAAAGAGGAATCCCAACAGATGTTTACATTGAAGAAATGAAGAAAATTGCTATCAAAAGAGGGCACAATTTTGGAGAGGAGGCAAAAAATGTTTGAAGTAAGTGAGTTAGATATTGAGACATTGAAATCGGTATTCCCAAGTGAGAAATTAAGGGATGCCTATCTGGCAATATATGAGCATGCTATAAAGGAACATAAAACGAGATTCCATAGCATAAAACTCATACAAATAATCCAACAGAGACTGGGCATATTGAGAGAATCGGCTGCAGGCAATTATTTAAAATTACTCGATAAGCAGGGGGCTTTCTGGCATCCGGACAGCCAAAATCCTACATTAGTCGTGGTAAAGCCACCACATGAATTGATCGACGAAAAAAGAGGAGGAGGACTGTGAGTAAGAACGAAAAGCAGAATGATATAATCCTTCAATATGCTGGGTGGATCATAAGAAAGGGTGCTTATGGCTACATATTCCATCATATAAACGATAAGAAGATGAATCATGCCCGGTATCCGTCCACACTGGTTCAGGCATTGGAGCTGTTGCATGAACAAATTCTGGTGGATAAACGGCTAAAAAATGGTTATGACGGATCTATCCAAGCCTTCAAAGATGCTCTTATCGAAACTCATAAGGAATTTGAGGCGCTGCTATCACCAAAAATATTGGATACACTCAAGGAAGAGCGAGGAGGGAGCGATAAATGATAGGTGCTAAGG
>JAGHBQ010000111.1 GCA_021160945.1 Thermoplasmata archaeon | reverse complement strand
GTTTTCTGATCATGCTCTCAGGTCCGCATGTGTATATTATTTCATATTTCTCTTTTTCCAGTAGTTTCTCAACAAGCTCATGGGCAAGACCCTTAAAACCTTCACTTCCATCATCGGTGGCCAGATATACCTTTCTTCCACGGAATCTTTTATGGAAAAGCAACTCCTTTTTAGTTCTTGCGGCTATCACGACATCTCCAGGTAATCTATCAATAAGGGGAGCAAGGGTGGCCATTCCACTTCCACCACCCACGAAGAGAGCTTTTTTATCTGTAATTTTAAACCCTCTTCCATAAGGACCACGGAGCCAGAGCTTATCTCCCACTTTCAACTTATGCATGCATCTTGTTCCTTCACCCACCTTTTTTACAGTGAAAGCTTTGAGCTCCTTTATGTAAGAGATGCTCATCGGGAATTCATCTATGCCCGGGAGCCAGACCATGTAAAACTGTCCTGGTATGGCTGAGGCATCATCCCTGAAAAAGAAGGTTTTTATTGTGGGCGTCTCTTCCACTATTTTCTCAATTTTTACAACTCTATACATTTATCTCACCTGCGCAATTCCAACAAGCTCAGTAAAATGAGAATAACCGTGTTTTTTCATCCATGCAACCATCTCATTCGCAATATGGAAGAAAACCTCCACGCCCCTGAGATACACTGCAGTTCCTATTTGAAGTGCAGAGGCCCCTGCCATAAGATACTCTATGGCATCTTTTCCTGTAGTTATGCCTCCAACTCCTATTATTGGCTTTTCCACCTCTCTATATACTTCATAAACTGCTCTAACGCCTATAGGTTTGATGCACGGACCAGATAATCCTCCAAATTTATTGCTCAGCACAGGCATTTTTGCCTCTATATCTATCGCCATAGCCTTAACGGTGTTTATGAGAACCAAAGAATCAGCACTCTCTGCAGCCTTAGCAATTCTTACAACATCTGTATTCGGTGTTATTTTCGCCCAAACTGGAATTTTTATATTTCTTTTTACTTCTCTTACTATCTCTTCCACAAGAGCCTCATCAGTGCCTATTTCCATTCCATAACCCCTGGCATGGGGACAAGATAGATTGAGTTCCACGGCATCAGCACCGTATTCCTCCATTTTTCTTGCAAGATAAACAAATTCCTCAGCATTTCCACCAAATATGCTCCCTATAACAGGTACACCTCCTTCTTTTGCCTTTCTTATCTCCTCGCCATAATTCTCAATTCCCGGATTGGCGAGACCTATTGCATTGAGCAAACCGTACGGAAGTTCATACACCACAGGATTCTCATATCCCTCTCTTTCCTGTATACCAATGGATTTTGTTACCACACCTCCAGCCCCATGCTCAATCACCTTCAGCATAGTTTCTCCACTTTCATCCAGAATTCCAGATGCAAGAATAAGAGGGTTTCTGAATTTCAAACCGTTAAGGGTGAAGGAGAGCATATAAATGTAATGGAGCTGAAATATTAAATCATTTCTCAAGAAGATTGACCATGTCTTCTAATGCTTTAAGGGCAATCTTTTCTTTTGTCTCTTCACGTTTTTCTTTGAAGATATAGCGATTCACTACCATCTTTTTCGGAGTTAAAAGGCCTATATAAGCCAGGCCTACAGGTTTCTCTGACGTTCCATCCCCCGGCCCTGCAATGCCTGTGGTCGATATGCCCACATTCGCCTTAAACAATTTTACAACGCCCTTAACCATCTCCTCTGCACATTCCCTGCTCACAGCACCATATTTATGTATTGTGATTTCCTTCACACCGAGAAGTGTGAGCTTTGCTTCGTTGCTGTAGGCCACCACATCCCCCAGAAAATATCTGGAGGAGCCCGGTACATTTGTGATTAAATGCCCTATTAAACCCCCTGTGCAGGACTCTGCCACTGCGATTTTCCATCCTCTCTTCATAAGAGAATCTCCAAGAATTTGGGCTATCATTCTTCATCACTCATAGCCAGCTCCTTTAATCTTGTTACCCCATCAATTTCCTTTATCGTCTCTACTACCGCTTCTGGCACAAGATGCTCCCACGGCTTATTTAAAATTATTCTCCTTCTGATCTCCTTGCCTGAATATTTTCTCCTATTGTAGAATGGTGGGATCTCTACCTTATATCCTTTCTCTCTGAACAGCCTTTTAGTAAGAGGATTGTTAGCAAATACCACATCGAAGGGGGGAGCTATCGCCTCCACATGCGCAACCCATATGGCATTGCGATGCAAATCTTCTATAGGCACAAGATAGTAATTGTGTATACCCTCTGCCTCTAAACTCCGGGAGATCATCAGATGTCTCTCTCCAGCGGTAAATGGATTATCCAGGGTATGGGAATACTGAGCGCTGCCAATTCCAATTATCACCGCCTCATATTTTGAGGTTATATACTTCACAACTTCCATATGACCCTTATGAAACGGTTGAAATCTCCCAACTATAAGCGCACGCATATTTACATTAAGGGTTATTCAAATTAAAATCTTACGAATCGCCAAAAATTCAAAATTCCTCAATGCTTTTCTGCTTTGCCTTGGCTTTTATTCTCCTTGCATTTTTCCAAGAATGACGGGTATGTGGTGGAAACTCTCCATGCTCCTTGTAATAATTCTCCAGAAATTTAGATGTCCTAGGATCCGAGGGATATCCAGATCCAAAATCTCCTATTTCCCGAATAATTTCCTCTATTCTCCGATCCCTTTCCACCTTGGCTATTATTGATGCCGCACTCACCTCTGGATAGATTTCATCTGCCTTATGCTCTGATATTATCTTTACCTCCTTTTGGAGATATTTCTGAATATTTCTTGCAAATCTACTAGCATCTGCATCTGCAGCGTCCACATATACTACCATGCAGTTCAACTCGTTAATTACTTCTGCAAAGCCCATAACCTCTATTTCGTTGAGCGTTATCTCTCTCCTCAATCTATCAATCTCCTCAGGCTCTATTATTTTAACAACAACTCTCTCCGCTATTTTCTTTATCTCCTTCTCCAGCGCTTCCCTCCTCCTCTTACTCAATTTTTTAGAATCTTTCACCCCCAGCTGAATAAGTTTCTCCCTATCTGCACACACTCCCACGATTACCAATGGACCTATAACAGGGCCGCGTCCTGCCTCATCCACACCGCATCCCATCAAGGATGTTATTGCTCCGCACTATATTAAGGTGAAGGTTAGATAAAAATTAAAGTATGAGGGTGCATTTCCATACTCAAGCCCGAGTGGGGTAGCATGGATATCCTAGGGGCCTGCGGGAACCCCTTTCTTAAAAAGAAAGGTGTTTCATCCCCAAAGAAAGGGGTTGCAGGTAGCCCCGGACCCGGGTTCGAATCCCGGCTCGGGCACTTAAATCCGGGAAATTGAGCAAACTCTCTTTCCCGACCCATGTT
>JAGHBQ010000036.1 GCA_021160945.1 Thermoplasmata archaeon | reverse complement strand
TCTATGATAAGGATGACGGAAAAATTATTCTTCATGTTAGAATAATCTCAAAGAATGATGAGAGTACGATTGTAGCAGTAATTCTCGCTAACAAATTAAAATATGAGAAGGGAAAAGGGGGTGAAAAAACAAGAAACATCGCAAGGAGTTGCATATATCAGCCCTCTATAAGAGTGAATGTAATTTCAGGAAAGCTCAAAACCCTCGAAGAGGAACCAGATAATGAAATTTTTAATTTTCTTTACAGAGATAAAAAACCAAAAGCCAGAGGATTTCTGTGCTCTGCGATATGGAAGGATGTGGATTACTCTCCAGATATAATTGAAACTGCAGTAACATGGCCAGATATGGAAGTGAACGAAGAATGCAAGGAATTTGAAAAACCTGACGTGCGAAGTGAGTTTGTACCCCTCTTTGCGGTTACAAACCCGGATTTCAAATGGGAGTATTCACAATCCCCATGCTTTGATCCAAAAACACTCTCTGAAACATGGGATCCTGAGGAGATTGATAAATGCCTCTCTCCTCTTACAGAAATGTATGAAATGTGGATACAGAAAAATATAGAAAAGAGTAAAGCCTTAAAAGAAAATAATGAATCTTTCAGCGATATCTTGGATAACCTCATTGCACACCAGAAAACAGCTCTTAAAAGGATTAAAGATGGAATAAATCTTCTCAAAAGTGATCCTTATGCTCGACTGGCATTTAACTTTTCAAATAGAGTGATATGGCTTCAAAATGAGTGGCAAAATAAATATCAAGAAAAGAAACTTGATTTCAGATGGCGTCCTTTTCAGCTTGCATTCCTGTTGATGTCCCTTGAACCGATTTACAATGAAAATTCAGAATACCGGAAATATGTTGATCTCCTGTGGATTCCAACAGGTGGTGGAAAAACTGAGGCATATCTTGCAATAATGGCATATGTAATTGCACTTAGAAGACTTAAAAACAGAGGAACTCATCTGGGATATGGCACAGCCGTAATAACAAGATATACCCTGAGACTACTTACCATACAGCAGTTCAGAAGAATCCTTAAAATGATAACTGCAGCGGAATTTCTTAGAACCGAAAAAACTCAAAAAGGATACATGGGGTGGAGGCCTGATAAATGTGATTTAAAAGAGGATCTCATTTATGGTCCTGAGCCTTTCTCTATTGGTATGTGGGTGGGCTCAGGAGTGTCTCCGAACCATCTCTACGGTAAGAACGGGGCTCTATCCATTTTGCAAGGAGAAAAAGGTATTTACTCAGATGATTATAATGACCCGGCTCAGATAGTGAAGTGCCCTGTGTGTGGTTCCTGGCTCAGAATTCCAGAGTCCGGTCTTCCACCCGGAAAGGATCATAAGCTCCATTGGAGGGTGAAAATGGAAAATACCAATCTTGATTCTGAAAATATTAAAAGACAATTAAAAGAAAAATTAGAGAATAACCTAGAGATAAAGAATATCCATATTGATGTTAAAGAGGATCATGCGATTCTCACGATCCTTCTACTTTCTAAAAAGAGACATATAACCCAAGAGGATATAGAAAGAATCTGGGAGATTCTGAATAGAATGGGTATAGAATCGCTCTCCATAAATGTTAATTATCCTGGATATTTCCCGATATATCATCCAGAGCGGTCTGATACTCCTGTGGATTTTGGTATTTACTGTACCAATCCCAGATGTGAATTAAATAACCATATAAACACCAGTAATGTCCCGCTCAGACCCAAATTTGATGACTCTAACAGTTTACCTATCCCTGCTTACACTGTAGATGATCAGATATATCATAGAGCACCAACTGTGGTTATTTCCACTGTAGATAAAATAGCAAGATTATCCTTTGAACCACGTGCCTCTGCAATATTTGGCAATATTGAATATTACAATCCCTTCATCGGTTATTTCCGTAACAAGCACGTGGATCTTCTCCCAAAATATTCACCTTTCTATAAAACTGGAATAAGAAATAAAAAGAAGGCAATTACACAATTCCCCGATGACAAAACAAAGAGGATGAAGGATGGATTTTTGCCTCCTGAACTCATAATTCAGGATGAACTTCATCTGGTCACTGGACCTTTAGGGAGCATGTTTGGGATATATGAGGCAGCTGCGGAGACAATAATCAGAAGGTGCTGGGAAACGAAATTCGGAAAAACCACAAACACTAAATACATAGCCTCAACAGCAACAATAAAAAAGGCTGATCATCAGGTGTCATCCCTTTTTGCAAGGCATCTTTTTATATTCCCTCCATACGGGCTCTCAATAGATGATAGTTTCTTTGTCAAATATCCAACTGCTATGAAGGAGCAATGGAACCCAGATAATCCCGGAAGAGTATATATGGGCATTGCAGCTATAGGAAAAGGCCCGCATACCCCACAGATAAGAATATGGTCCAGATTACTGTATACTGGAGATAACCTGCGGAAAAGAGATGCTTCCAATGACCTCAAATATTACTGGACCGTTGTGGGATACTTTAACTCCATAAGAGAACTCGGAGGTGCAAGATCTCTGTACAGAGAGGATGTCGTGGAGAGACTTGAGAAGCACCTTGGTTCCTCAAGAAAACTTGATCCTCTCAAAGTTTATGAACTTTCAAGCAGAATTAAATCAACGCAGATTCCCTTACTTCTTGAAGATATGGAAACGGATATCCATAATTCCATAGAGAATATGAAAGATGCAATTTTTACAACAAGTATGTTTGGAACAGGTGTGGATATTCCACACCTGTCTCTCATGATTGTCGATGGACAGCCAAAAACAACATCCGCATACATTCAGGCGACAGGAAGGGTTGGCCGAAAGAAATGTGCTCTAGTGGTGACTTTTTACAATGCTGCCAAGCCACGTGATTTAAGTCACTATGAAATGTTTTCATCCTATCACCAGCGGCTTCATCTAGGTGTGGAGGCCCCGGCCGTGGCACCCTATTCACGGGGTGCTCTGGATAGGGCTGCAGGTCCGGCTCTTGTAAGTACAATAAGAAATATGTGTGGAGTAAATGGAGAATGGTACGATAATGAGAAGGCTGGAATAATAAAAACATATTACGCAGAGATAAAAAAGGTGGTCTGGAATCTCGCAGCCCGACTGAAAGATGCAGTGAATCTGGTTAAAGTAGATATCAGACCTCAGTATCTTGAAACCTTTATAGAAAGCAAGGCAGATCAATGGAGAAATATCGCTCAGGAAATAGGAAAAACGCAGAGATTCAAATTTTATGAATACGCATGGAAAGGAGAACTAAAATATCCTCATCATATTGTGCTGGGGGATATTCTTCATCAGGAAAACCCGGACATTAACGTAAAGGTGGTGTATGAGAATGCTCCTCAATCATTAAGAGATACTGAAGAGACAACCTCATTTGGAGTGTGATGTATATGGTAAGAGGAAGAAAAACTGAAATCCAAAATATAAGACAATCCAATTTTGTACTTACCTATGGCCCTGGAGCAATTATAGAAACAAAAAAAGGTGCAAGACTTATACCTATGCCTGATAAATATGGACTTTTAGCCAGGGGTGGAGTGAGTTCTAATCTCCTGAAGAGATATGAGATAACAGATACCAGAATGAGTGCGGTTATTAGAGCAATTATGAATAGAGAGAGAAGCGTACATATATTTAGAATTCCCACCAGTTCTGATAAGTTTTTCTCAGCATATGAGAACATAATATATGGAACTCATATATTCCCGCGATACTTTATATGCTACAATGCAAAGGCACATAAGAAAAAGGGATTCAAGGAAGAATTTGTACTCTTCTATGCCAATTCTCCTGAAGCAAAATGTCCTGTATGTGGAGAGACTGTGGAAAGCAGCAAACACATATCACAGGTAAGATTTATTATGGCCTGCCCCAAGGGACATATGGATGAGGTGGACTGGAACAGGGCAGTTCATAGAGATAAGGCATGCGGAAAGACACTATCTGATATGTGGTTCTACTGGAAACCGGAAGGAAGTACACTTGACAGCATAATCATCGAATGTCCGGATTGCGGTTCAACTGTAACAATGGGTGAAATTTACAGAAAATCCTTCAAATGCACTGGAAGATTTCCTGAAGAAGAATGGCCAATCTATAAAGGTAAAAGCATGCCTCCTCCACCATACTTAACAGATCCCGATAGACGCGGTAACTGTGATGAATATATGAAAGTTATCCAGAGACAATCCTCTGCTCTGAGAAGTCCTGTCACTATTTCTCTTCTGACAATTCCAAAACTGGATAGAAGAATAGCAGAACTCCTTCAGAATTCATCTATAAGACGCACCATGATACACATTATGAAAAAAATGGATGTGAAAAACCCCGGTTTTATATCAGCTCTTGAGGAGGAACTCCAAATTGATGTGGATGCAGGGGAACTTACTTCTGAACTGAAAGAGGAATTTATAAACATTCTAAAGAATAAAAAATCTGAACTTCTTGATGGGGGGGTACTTATAGAGCTTATGGAGAGACTTATCATTCTGGCGAAACCCTCGGAAAATATATCATTTATGAATTACATATATGAAGAATTTGATTCTATTCTTGAGGCTGCCAGTAACGCCCTATATTCTCCACATTCAAGTGAAAATGGTAATTTCTCAATTGCCCCCAAGATATCTGTGAAACCAACTGAATATACTCCCGAACTGGATGTATATCCTGTTGAAAAACTTCGTACGGTAACTGCACAGATAGGATATGTACGATCCATATATAATTGCAAACAGCAGTGTGCAGAAAAAAAAGATACGGAATGGGGAGTTCCTCAGGTGAAAGATATTGGTTATCGTGATGGATACAGTGATGAGGTATGGTATCCGGGATATATAGGTTCTGGAGAGGGGATTTTCATAACATTCAGCAATCCTGAAGATATTCAGGAATTACTTGACAGAAGAAGAGATATTGCCAGCCTCTGGATAAAGGATACTTACCATGAAAACTACAAAAGAATATCTCCATGGAGTGAGGTAGCATACAAACCGATTTTTGTGTGGCTTCATACGCTCTCACACAGCCTCATAAAGGCAATCTATATGACGTCAGGGTATTCTATGGCCTCCATCAGGGAGAGAATATATCTCTCTCGCGATCACAAAAATGGAGGAATACTGCTTTATACTACCTCTCCCAGTGCAGATGGATCAATGGGTGGTCTTGTGTCAATAGTAAAAAATATGAATGATATACTCAGAAAAGCTATAAACTCTCTTAAAGTATGCTCAAATGATCCACTCTGTATAGCTGTATATAAAAAGCCTGAAAATCCCAATGGTGCAGCATGTTATAGCTGTCTTTTTGTATCAGAAACCTCATGCGAACATGGAAACCGATGGCTGGACAGGCATATAATTGTGGGGTGATGAGAGATGTCCAAGCCAGAAATAGTAATCTCAGGAGAAAAATGGCTTGGGAAGGGTCTTTTATCTGTATACTCTCGAATTGAAGAAATTATCAATGAGGCAAAACACAGTATACTTATTGCAGTGTACCAGTTTACCTCCAGAGAACTTATAACTCTGATTGAGAGAGCACTGAGGAGGGGTGTGGAAGTGTATATATACACTACGGAGATAGCGGATATTCATTCCCACCCAAATCTGAAAATACATCTGTTGAGAGACATAATGCTTCATGCTAAAATAATAATTGTTGATGGAGAGAAAATACTTATAGGCTCATCAAACTTCACGTTCTCTGGATTTTTCAAAAACTATGAGGTAGGGGTATATCTTGAGGATGAGGAGATAGCATATAAATTAACTAAACTTATAAAGGTGATGATAGATTGAGGAAATACTATCATCTTTATCCCACATGTCCCTCGTGTCACGCTCCCCATACCACTCCTGGCCCTGTTGAGAGAGATAAAAATGGATATTTCATATGCAGAGAATGTGGTGCCATATTCAAAGAGAAAATAATATTCGACCCGAAACTGTTTCCTCATACTGTTAAATTGCTTGGTGAGTATGCAGATAGAGGTATACCAGTTGTATGGGGCGTGGATTTCAATTCTATAGAAACGGCTTATATGGAGTGGATAGCGGATGCCCCCCCTGGTGTATATTATATTACATGGCCTTGGAATAAGGTGAAATTTATCCCTGCACTGGTAAATGAATATCTTCTCAGAGTGCCTCACAACAAAAAATCCCGGATTCTTATAATCACGGAATTATTGAACAATACTGAGAAAAACATTTATACGACACCTTCACTTAAAGATTCTTTCAAATATATGGTAAACCTCAAGGGTTTTTCCAGTGGTTTTTTTGAAATCCCCCTGAAAGGAAAAAAAAAAAAAAATTTT
>JAGHBQ010000065.1 GCA_021160945.1 Thermoplasmata archaeon | reverse complement strand
ATTATTCTCTCATCCTTGAGATCTCTAATTATACGATTGAAATCTCTATCCCTTATTTTTCTGTAGATTTTGTGAATCTCATATGCCCTATTAAGCTCCTTTCCGATTCTTTCCTGCCAGCATTTTTCATATGCGCCAAGGAACCTATCTGAATAATCCCCTTTTTCAAGAGCTCTGTTTATTGTCTCCAGAGCACATTGGGCAGAGAGAAGAGAGGGATAAACCCCCCCACCGCTTGTCGCCTTAACCTGGGAAGCTGCATCTCCTACCAGAAGTATGCCATGAGCATAGCTTCGATCCACCATCCCAATTGGTATTCCCCCTCCTGAAATAGCTAAGGGCTTTACATTAAGCCTCTTCAATAGTTTCCTTAGATGTTTCCAAGCAGAAGAATAAGATGCAAGACCTATTTTTGCCATGTCTTCAAAAAGAGGGATTATCCAGGCGAAGAATCCTGGAGCTATATTATTTCCCAGAAAAATTTCCACTTTTTCAACATCTTCAACTTCATATCTTGTAATAACCTGCATGGCACCAAGGATTCGGGGAGCTCTGATTCCTATACTTTTTCTCACTACACTATTTATACCATCCGCACCAACAATTATACGCGCTCTATACTCCCCCTTATTTGTAATTACCCAGGGATACTCTATTTTTCTCGCTCTTTCTTTCAGATGTAGCTCACATCCTCTATTTATGGCCCTTCTTGCAAGCTCTCTGTCAAAGGTAACGCGATCCACAACATATCCTTTTATCTCATCACTTCCTATATCCAGAGAATTTTCATCGGGAGAATATATTCTTGCCCTCTTAGCAGGATGCAATATCCCATATTTATCCACAATTTCGAATACATGAGTTGAGAAAAGCCCCCCACAGTGACATGGGTTTCCTATTTCACCATGTTCTTCAAGAATAAGAACGCTGTAACCAAGGGATGAAAGTTTTTCGCCTGTGTAAAGGCCAGCAGGACCACCACCAACAATGATTGCATCGTATATCACATAGGAGAAAGGGATTGAAGGTAAAATAAATTTTGGATTATGAAAGGGATTCTATTATATCCACCCCTCTGCTTGCCCCTATTCTTGATGCCCCAGCCTCTATCATCTCTATGGCTTGAGAAGCATTTTTAATCCCTCCAGCCGCCTTGATTTTCAATTCTGGAAATTTTTGATGAATGAGCTTTATATCCCTCGCCTTTGCCCCTTCTTTTCCAAAACCTGTGGAAGTTTTAACAAAATCTGCCCCTGCGTTTTTTATGAGCTCACATGCCTTCAACTTCTCTTCATCTGTCAAGTAGCAGGTTTCTATGATTACCTTTACCTTCACACCTTGGGGATGTGCCACTCCCACCATTTCTCTTATTTCCCTTTCCACCTCAGAATAATTTCCCTCCTTGAATGCCCCGATGTTCATTACCATATCTATTTCATCTACCCCATCATGAATTGCCATCAGTGCTTCCTGAATTTTCACCTCGGGGAAAGTTGCTCCCAAAGGGAAACCTACAACACTAATGACCTTTATATTCTCATTTTTCAAAAGTTCCTTTGCATCCCTGACTCTGTATGGATTTACACATACACCGTAGAATCCATATCTTTTTGCCTCCTCACAGAGCTTTTCTATATCTTTTCGAGTTGTAAATGCCCTCAGCTCAGTATGCTCTATATATCTTGCCAGCTCTCTTGCGTTCATAATTTCCAGATTATTTTACCTTAAATTAATTTTTTGAGGCATTTTTGGGTCAATCTTTTTATGGATGCTCTCCATTATTATTTCGTGGAATCTAGAATAAGAATACTGCCCCACATTTGATAGAGAAGATAGCCGCGGGGGAGGTTGTTGAGAGACCTGCAAGCGTGGTTAAAGAACTGGTTGAGAACAGCATAGATGCAGAGGCAAAAAGAATCTCGATCTCTGTTCGAGGTGGCGGCATACACGAGATAAGGGTAAGTGATGATGGATGTGGAATGAGCAGAGAGGAATCTATTTTAGCCTTTAAGCGGCACGCAACTAGTAAGATAAGGGGAGAGGATTTAGTGAATATAACAACCCTTGGATTCAGGGGAGAAGCTCTACCCAGCATTGCAGCCGTTGCCAAGGTCGAAATGATCACAAGAAGAAGGGAGGATATAGTGGGCACTAAAGTAATAATAGAAGGTGGGGAAATTAAAAAAGTGGAGGATGTTGGCTCTCCACCAGGAACAACAGTTGTGGTGAGAGATTTATTTTACAATACTCCCGCCCGAAGAAAATTCCTGAAAAAAACCTCTCAGGAGCTTCGCTATCTTTATGTTATCTTTGAAAGATATGCACTTCTCTATCCCAGCATACATTTCAAATTGCTAAATGAGGGAAAGACCCTTATCAATGCACCTCCATCTGATTTAAGAGCTAGGGTAATGAAATTGTGGGGCAGTGACGTTGTTAAAGACATGGTGGAGGTGAAAGGAGGCAAGAAAATAAGAATCTATGGATTGCTCTCCAAACCATACCGGGTGAGAAAGGATAAGGGAAGAATGGTTGTTTTTGTGAATGGCAGATATGTTAAGAACAAACTTCTGGAAGATGCTGTTATTGAAGGATATGGCACACTGCTCTTTCGAGAAAGTTATCCCTATGCTGTTCTAAAGCTCAATGTGCCCCCATCAAAGTTGGATGTAAATGTGCATCCTGCAAAACTCTATGTGAAATTTGAAAATGAGGATGAGATTAGAAGGGACATTTCGCAACTCATATGGGAAACCCTTACTTCCCAGGAGAACATACCCCATGCAGAGAAAAGGGAATTTAAGAAAAAAATAAGGGGTGGAGAGGTTTCAAAGTACAGAATAGTTACATTTGAGGTAGAAAAGAAAAAGAAGGAAAGAAGAATAGAGGATTACCTCCCAAAAATGAAAACGCTTCCCATGGAGCTTCTGGGCCAGGTTGGGAACACATACATAGTTCTCAGATCATCTGAAGGTCTGGTTATTGTGGATCAGCATGCTGCTCATGAGAGAATCAGATATGAAAGGTTTATAAGAGAAACAAAGGAGAGAAAGGTGCAGGAGCTTCTGGAGCCCATAGTTATGAATCTAAATTTTGAAGATTATCGACGGGCAGTGGAGATGAAAGAGAAGCTAAGAGAGTATGGATTCATAGTTGAAGATTTTGGAGAGAACACGATACTTATAAGAGGTATACCCCCCTTGCTTACAAAGAAGGATGCAGAGGAGGCCATTAAGGAGATTCTCAATCTTGGACTCAGGGTTTTAGATGAGAGGAGGGATGATGTAATAAAGCTCATCTCCTGCAAGGGGGCAATCAAGGCAAATCAAAAGTTATCCATATTCGAGATGGAACAGCTGATCAATCAACTTCTGAAATGCGAGAATCCCTATACCTGTCCCCACGGAAGACCGACGATGATAAAAATAACACTCAAAGATTTGGAAAAAATGTTTAAGAGGAAAGAATGATTAGTGCTTTACAAGCTTCAGAATTATTGCCTTCTGTGCATGCAACCTATTTTCTGCTTCATCAAATACAACGCTGTTGCGGGAATCAATGACACCATCCGTGACTTCATAGCCGCGATGAGCAGGCAAACAGTGCATGAATATGTAATCACCCTTTGCGAGCTTAACAAGCTCCTCATTTACCTGATAGGGTGCAAAAACCTTCATCCTTTTCTCTTTCTCTGCCTCATCACCCATGCTCACCCACACATCGGTGTAGATCACATCTGCATCCTTAACCGCTTCTTTGGGATCATAGGTTATCACAATCTTCGTTTCTTTCTCCTTTGCAATTTTCTTTGCCTCTTCCAAAAGCTCTGCATTTGGTTCATATCCCTCAGGACAGGCAATATAGAAATCCATACCAACTATTGCGGCTCCCAGCATAAGGGAGTTTGCCACATTATTTCCATCACCCACATATGCAAGTTTCAATCCCTTGAATTTTCCTTTTTTCTCTTTTATTGTCATTAAATCTGCAACAATCTGGCAGGGATGCTCCATATCGTCAAGAGCGTTTACAACAGGTATCGTTGCATTTTTTGCCAGTTCTAGCATCATTTCATGTTTGTATGCCCTGTAGATTATTATGTCCACATATCTGGAAAGAACCTTCGCAGTATCGGCAATTGTTTCCCCCCTTCCCAGCTGCATATCCCTAGGGCTGAGATAAAGAGCATGACCTCCCAGCTGTGTCATGGCAACTTCAAAGCTTACCCTTGTCCTGGTGGACGGTTTTTCAAAGATCATCCCCATACTCCTGTTCTTGAGAGGCTCGAAAACCTCTCCGATTTTCTGCTTTTTCTTCAGCTCTATGGCCAGATCGATTATTTCTTCAAGCTCATCCCTTATGTCAAGAATTGATATGAGATCCTTTTTCATAAGATCACCTCAAGAACCCCTAAACCCCAGGGAATATTTAAACTTAAGCCCCCTTCGTGAAAGTAATAATCAGAAGTATTAGGTAATATTGTGTGTAGAGTACGGATATTTTTCGCTTATAAAGCAAGGTTATCACCTCTGAGGAGATAAAGATAAGAACAGGCCTAATAGAATTAAGCCAATGCTTTGCGAATGAATGCATCGTGAGGATTCTCCCCCGATTTCAAGCAGAGTGAGCCGTGAATTCTGTGATTGTACCATCCCACGAATTCATGGATGGGGGAGAATCTCCATCTATGGTGAGCGTATTCAAGCCAGAATCTCTCCACCTTGCCGTTTGTCTGCAGATTGTTCTTTCTTGAAACAACATGCTTTATTTTCTGCATCTCTAAATACTCCTGAAATTGAGATTTACTATCTCTGTTTGAATAGAATTGCGGGCCACGGTCTTTATTATTTGCTGTATCCTTCTTACACTCACTCCATGTATTCTCGCTGCTTCTTTCGTACTCACATCCCCCTCTATGTAACAGTGCCTCACTATCCACCTTATCTTCCT
>JAGHBQ010000149.1 GCA_021160945.1 Thermoplasmata archaeon | reverse complement strand
TTAAGAGGAGTATGCTCATAGAATGCAAATCTATTGGGAAAGATATAATAGAGAGAGCAAAAAGGGAAGCAAAAGGAAGGAAGCTATGGCTTCACAATATAGTGGTAGGCGGAGACGAAGCATCCCTTGTTTATGCCCGATCAAATTTGAAACTCCTTAGAAAAGCTGGATTTGAGGGAAAGATTCATCATCTGGAGAATGCAAAAGAGAAAGATTTGCTCTCCCTTATTGAATCTCTAAATGAAGATGAGAATGTGCATGGAATAATGGTGAATTTTCCCTTGCCCAAGGAAATTGATGCTCTAAAAGTAAGAGAGAAAATTTCTCCAGTTAAAGATGTGGACGGAATAAATCCGCTGAACTACGGTAGATTGCTCCTTGGTGAGGAGAAACTCGTTCCCAACACACCAAGGGCAATTATAGAAATTTTAGAGAGAATAACTACACTCAGAGGTAAAGATGTTCTAATAATAAACAGAACTCCCGTAGTGGGTAAACCTCTCTCTTTAATGCTTTTAAAAAGAGATGCCACACCTACAGTAGCACATTCCAAAACCAGAAATTTGAAGGATAAGACCAGAAGAGCAGATATCGTAATTGTGGCAGTAGGCAAACCGGGATTTCTAACTGAGAATATGATAAAGGATGGAGCCATAGTGATAGATGTTGGAATAAATATTGTTGAGGGAAAAATAGTTGGTGATGCAGATTTTGAGAGCATTGTGAAGAAGGCATATATAACTCCTGTGCCAGGAGGCGTGGGCACCGTTACTAATGCCTGCTTGATGGAAAATCTTGTAAAGGCAACAAAACTACAGGGAGTTATATGAAACTCATCGTGGAACTCTGGGGGGACATTCAGAATCTTTCCATAGGGGAAATACGAGGCATATTTGAAGGTGAGGAAATCCCTTATAAAATAATAATAGAGGATTACCCCATCATATTGCTTGAAGCAGAAAATGGGAAATTCCTTCAAAGAGCGGGACTGATAAGAAGGGTATCACAACATCTTTATTCTGGTAGAGATATTCCCCGACTAAATCTCTATATGGAGGACTATGTCATAAGAGTTCGAAGAAGGGAGAAAAATATTGGGCCAAAGAACATTGAGAGAATACGTGCAAAGGGAATAGAAGGAAGTGTGGATCTTAAGAATCCAAAAAATGTTATTAGGGTATATATAGCATCAAATATTCATGTTGGTCTTGAAATCTTTGAAGTGAAAAGTGAGGAATTTGAGAAGAGAAAGGCAAAAAACCTTCCAATATCATATCCCATAACTATGCATCCTCGCCTTGCGAGAGCCATGGTGAATCTTGCAAGAGTTAAGGAAGGCTCTAAAATCATAGATCCATTTTGCGGTACTGGCTCCATATTAATAGAGGCTGGATTAATGGGGATGCAGATCTATGGCTCTGACATAGATCTAAGGATGATTGATGCATCAGAAATAAACCTCAGAAAGTTCGGACTTAAGGCACATCTCAAAGTTTCAGATGTGGGCGGAATAGAAGGAAAATATGATGCGGTAGTTACTGATCCTCCTTATGGCAGGTCCTCTTCCACTAAAGGGGAAAGCATATATTCTCTCTATGAGAGAGCTTTTAAAAAATTCTCAGAGATCACCGAAAAGGTGGTAATTGCCCTTCCAGATAAAAGAGCAATTAATATAGGGGAGAAATATTTCCACCTCAGAGAAGTTTATCCCATCAGGGTACACAAATCCCTCACAAGATATTTTTCATACTATCAAAAGTGAGAAGATCTCTCACCTTTATGATTTTTATTTCCTCACTCAAAGTTTTTGCAATTTTTCTGGGAACACCATTTTTTATCAGGCTCTTGAGAAATATCTTCTTGTATCTCTTTACCCTCCATTTATAGCTAAAGTAAATAAAAAGGAGAGATAATATCAATACGGGGAGATAGGCCAGTACATAGATTATTCCCGAGCGCATTACTATTTACTCCTTTTCTATCTCCTTTTTAATTTCTCTCTCTATCTCTTCCTCTATTTCCTTCTCAATTTCTTTTTTATTTCCCAGATTTGCCCACTTGCTCCATTCTCCTTTAGATAGCACTTTCTTTATTATGCCAACCACATCTCTGCTCTCCATAAACTCTCTGGTCAACTCGTATGCCTTCTCCTTATCCATTCCGACCTCCACCATCGCCTTATAGAAATTTGCAACCTGCTTTCCGAAATCCTCAGCATTCTGGGCAGAGTAGAGAGCATCTATTATTCCCTTTATGAGAGCTGGCACCGTATCTTTCAGTGTATTCATCACATTCTTAAGTTCTTCTATATCTTCATCCATTTTTATCACCTCACTTATCCCTAAGTTCTTCCTTCTTTATATTTATACCGAGCACTTTTAACCACTTTTTCACAGCGTATTCCGAAATGAAATACACCTTCTCATTTTTCCTCTCTTCAAATTCTACTATCCCTGATTCAACAAGTTCCGCCAACCTCTCCCTCACTATTCGCCTGGATGCTTTCCCTCTCAGCTTTTTCATTTCCTCCGTTATCTGTGATATATTTAAAGGCCCAGAGGAGAAAAGAATCTCCACAATATCGCGAGATATGGGGTCCTTAATTTCGGAAATATAACCGTAGGACTTATCCTGCCATACTCAAGATATATGTTAATCAAGCGCAGATAAGAGGCAAGAATGTGCCGCAAATATTCCAAATACTCATTCTCCAGATAACGACTTATTAACTCCTCGATTCTCTCTATCCTACGCTCAATATTATCCACATACCTTCAATGGTGGTCTCCCTATTTATACATTTTGAGCACTGATGATTATCTTTTGGGTTAATTTAATACAAATTTCACTGGATTTAAATATTAAAAAAGTGGGTGTGGCAG
>JAGHBQ010000041.1 GCA_021160945.1 Thermoplasmata archaeon | reverse complement strand
CTCTTTAGCAAGATCTTCTTTAGTTGTATCTATAAGAGTCTCCTCTTCGTTTTCAACTACCCAGGCTTCGTATTCCCATCTTATGATATCTCTCTTTTCCATATCGATCCCTCAACGGGATATCCAGATTCCATATTTAAGTATTTGCATCAAAACGCGGATCTCAGGGCAAATTTTCAAAATGTATGTCTAGCTCCAATACTTTATCTTCCTAAAAATTTATTCTTTCATACTTTTTCGCGAAATAATAATATCTGTGTTTGTCATATCCCATAATCAATGAAGAGGAAAGATATTGCCAAGAAATATTTTGGATGCACAAATTCGGAGAGAGCTGCATTCGAGGCAGGTATAAAGTTAGGTACGATATATCATCAATTTGTTGGTGCTCCCCTAAGCCTGGAGAATGTAGAATCCTTGGAAAAGGCCATGGAAGCGAGTCTTAAAGTTCAACCCTTTGTGAAGAGTGCCAAGGTTAAGATAGATAGGAAAGGAATAACCAAGAAGGGAGGTTTTTACAAATATCTCACTCTTGAGGGAAAGATGCTGAATGTTGATCTGGAGGTGCAATACGAAGACAAAATTGCAATTTGCAAGCTTGAATATATAGAAGAAATGGATTATCCCCTTATGTATATAAAGGAGATTAAAGACTGTAAGGAGTGAGGAAAATGTATGTCAAAATTGGTTTGAGCGGATTGCCTGGGGTTGGCAAGACCACAACCCTGAAAAGAACCATAGAGATGCTGGAAGATGAAGGTTTTAAAGTAGGTGGTATGCTCACAGAGGAGGTGAGAGAAAACGGGAAAAGAGTGGGATTCTATGTGCTAAACTGGATGACTAAGGAAAAGAAGATTTTTGCTCATAAGGATTTTGAATCGAAAATAAGGGTCGGAAGATATGGTGTGGATATCAATGTGCTTGAAGAGGTGGGAATAAAGGCCTTGGAGGAAGCAATGGAAAAGGCAGATATAATTGTGATAGATGAAGTGGGCAAAATGGAAGTGGGAAGCAAAAAATTTGTGAAAGTGGTGAGAGAAATTCTGGAGCTTGATAAGCATTTGATAATGACTCTTCACAAGAAATCTAGAACTCCCCTACTTCAGGAGATCAGGAGGAGAGATGACATAAGGATGCTTGAGGTCACTCCAATAAATAGAAATCTTCTCCCCTTCAAGATAGTGCAACTCATAAAAGGGGAGCGGCTGTGATAATAGAGGAAGGTTCTGCAAAAATATACGCACCTACTGTTAATCTTAAGGGCCCTGGAAAAATAGAAGGGATATTTTACAATAGAGAGATGGTTTTCAATAGGGACACTACAATTTTTCTGCTCTACAATTTGAAAATTAGAAATGCACTTGATGGAATGGCTGCTACAGGGGTAAGAGGAATAAGAATAATAAAAGAATGTGGCATAGATACAGTTTTGAATGATAAAAATTTCGAGGCAGTGAAGATCATAAAAAAGAATCTGGAATTAAATGAAATAAGAGGACGTGTGGAAAATAGGAATGTAAATGCTCTTATGGCTGAGGAGAAATTCGATTACATTGATATAGATCCCTTTGGAACACCTGTGCCCTATATTGATATGGCAATCCTTTCGGGTAAAATTCTTGGGATAACTGCAACCGATACCGCAACTCTTGCAGGAAGAAATAGAAGGGTAGAAAGAAGATATCTCTCAAATCTCAGATCCCCTTCTCATTTAGCTCATGAGCTTGGAGTTCGGAATCTTTTGGGGTATGTGGCAAGAATGGCTGTTAGATTTGATAAGGGTATAGCTCCAATTTTGAGTATATGGTACAAACACTTTTATAGGGTGTATGTTCGAATTCTACCTGGAACTTCTAAGGCGAAAGATACTCTCAAAAATGTTGATTACTGCGAATTTGGGGGTCCAATATGGATGGGGCCTCTTCACGAATTCTCTTTTTTATCTCGTGCTAAAATTCCCCCCAACCTTCCGTTGGAGAAAGTATTGCGGAAGCATCTTGAAATATGGAAACAGGAAAAATTTTTCCTGTATTATCACCTCCCCTTCTTATCAAAGAAGCTGAGAATTTCCACGCCATCCCCTAAGGTGGTTATGGAGAAATTAAAGGAGAAAGGATATGAGGCATATCCTACACAGTTTTCCTCTCAAGGTGTAAGAACAAATGCTTCTTTGCAAGAGATAAAGAACATTTTACTATCTGTGAGCTCTAAATATACTTGATTGATTTAAATCCTAACAAAAGTGCATAAATATGATAATGCCATTACCCCATGGTGATAGAATGATAGAAATACGTTTTCACGGTCGGGGTGGACAAGGCTCAGTGATTGCCTCGAAGATCCTGGCAAAGGCCTTTTTCTTGGAAGGAAAATATGTCTCATCTTTCCCCTACTTTGGAGTTGAGAGAAGAGGGGCGCCTGTAACAGCGTTTACCAGAGTTGATGATAAACCTATAAGAGCGAGATATCAAATATACGAACCGGGTTATGTAATTGTACTTGATCCATCCCTTCTAAAGGCAGTAGATGTGCTAAAAGGTTTGAAAAAAAATGGCTGGGTTCTTGTGAACACCATGAAATCTCCTGAAGAACTGAAAAAACAGATGGATCATCATAGAATTGCCACTGTAGATGCAACGAGTATTGCCATTAAACATCATCTTGGCTCACAGGCGGTGCCCATAGTAAACACCGCTATTTTAGGAGCCTTTGCCAGAATGAGTGGCTTGGTGAAAATTGAGACCGTTATGGAAGCGATTCGTCAATCTGCTCCTGCCAAAAGAGAGGAAAATGCTCTTGCAGCTAAAGAAGCGTATGAAAATGTAATTCTCGGAGGTGAAGGAGAATGATAATTTTACCGGAGGAACCAACACCGATTGCTAAAGTTCCAAGCACGGAAAATAAAACAGGTGGGTGGAGAACATTTAGACCCATAATTCACTATGAAAAATGCATCCGCTGTTACATATGTTGGAAATTTTGTCCGGAACCTGCAATTGAATTTGATTCTCCGGACGCATTTCCAGCACCCAAACCGGCACTTGCAAAATTTGATACGGTGAAGATTAACTATGACTATTGTAAGGGATGTGGAATTTGTGCCAACGAATGTCCTGTAAAAGCCATAGAAATGGTTCTGGAGGAAATGGGGGGTGATTAAAATGGTGAGAATGATACTCACAGGCAACGAATCTGCAGCGTGGGGTGCACGTCTTTCCAAGCCTAAAGTGGTGGCAGCTTATCCCATTACGCCTCAGACCAGTATAATAGAGACGATTGCAGAGTTCATAGCTAACGGAGAGATGGGCGCTCGCTACATTCGCGTTGAGAGTGAGCATTCTGCGATGGCAGCGTGCATAGCCGCGCAGAACACTGGAGTAAGAACTTTTACAGCCACAAGTGCACATGGTCTCACACTCATGCATGAGCTTTTAATCTGGGCTTCAGGTGCCAGATTACCAATAGTGATGAGCGTGGTAAACCGCGCCATGGCACCGCCTTGGAGTGTATGGACAGATCAGCTGGATAGCATGGCGCAGCGAGATACGGGATGGATACAGATATACTCGGAGAACAATCAAGAGGTACTTGACTCCATTATAATGTCATATAAGATTGGGGAGAAGCATCATATTCTTCTGCCCACAATGATTATGGAAGACGCCTTTATTTTGAGCCATACGGCGGAAGCGGTTGAGGTTCCTGAACAAAAGCTTGTTGATGAATTTTTGGGGGAGTATGAGCCTGCATTCAAACTGGATCCTGAGGATCCGGGAGGTTTTGGATCTCTTATAATGCCAGAAGGGCCATATATGGAATTCCGCTACAAGATGGCCCTTGCCATGGATGAGGCCAGAAATGAAATAAGAAAGGTATCTCAGGAGTTTGGTGAACTTTTTGGTCGTCATTATCCTGGACTTTTGGAGGAGTATCGTACAGATGATGCAGATGCTATTATGGTAGTACTTGCAACCATTGGCTCCACAGCTAAAGATGTTGTGGATATTATGCGTGAGAAGGGAAAGAAAGTTGGTCTTGCAAGAGTAAGATATTTCAGACCTTTCCCCTATGAGGAAATGAGAGAACTGGCAAAAAAAACTGATATGCTGGGAGTTGTAGATCGTAGTCACACCTTCGGTTATGGTGCAAATCTATATACAGAGACGAAAGGTGCACTTTATGGTCATTCCAGTATTCCTGTGAAAAACTATGTGATGGGTCTTGGGGGCAGAGATATAACTCCATCTGTGCTTGAAAAAGTCTTTGATGATATGCTTAAAATTGCTAAGGAAGGGCAGGTGGATAGAGAAATTGAATGGGTTGGTCTGAAAGGAGATGAGAGGTGGTCATGATGCGAAAATTGACTATACCTGAAGAGGAGTATATGCTTCCAGGTCACACTGCTTGCTTGGGATGTGGTGCTGCAATAGCCATGCGTTATGTTCTCAAAGCGCTTGGAAAAAATACTATAATATCGATTCCTGCATGTTGCTGGGCTGTTATTCCAGGCGTTTATCCTCGTAGAACCTTGAAAATCCCTCTTTTATACACGGCCTTTGAGGTCACCGGTGCTGCCATCTCCGGAATAAGAGAGGCGTTGAATGCTATGGGTAAAGAGGATGTTAATGTGGTTGGATTTGCAGGTGATGGCGGTACCGCGGATATCGGCATTCAAGCATTGAGCGGTGCTGTGGAAAGGGGACATAATGTTTTCTATATAATGTATGACAACGAAGCTTATATGAACACTGGAATTCAGCGTTCTGGATCAACACCTATGGGGGCATGGACGACAACCACGCCTGGGGGCAAGAAGAGGATGTACAAGTGGGAGCCTAAAAAGGATGTTGCCGAAATAATGGTGGCCCATCACATACCCTATGTGGCCACGGCGACTATAGGATACCCCGAGGATCTCATTGCTAAAATAAAGAGGGCAAAGGAGATAAACGGTCCTAAATTCATACAGATTCTTTCACCTTGTCCCACGGGATGGAGACATTCCCCAGATAAAACTGTAGAGATATCCCGTCTGGCAGTGCAAACTAATATATTTCCACTATATGAGGTTGTAAATGGGACATACAGGATAACCGTTAAACCTAAAAACCTGAAACCTATTAAGGAGTATCTTCGCCTTCAGGGAAGGTTCAGGCATCTTACAGATGAAGAAATCGAGATGATACAGAAGCATGTGGATGAGAGATGGAAAGAACTGCTCAAAAAGGAAAGATGTAGCAATGAGAAATAATCATAAAGGAGGAATAGAATTATGAAATACGAGAATATCTTATTAGATGAGTCTGGAAGAAGAGAGTTTTTGTTAGGCAACGAAGCCATAGTTCGTGGAGCCATAGAAGCAGGAGTAGATTTTGCGTCCACCTATCCTGGAACACCTTCTAGCGAAATAGGCAACGTCCTCTTCTATATTGCCAAGAAGGCTGGGATGTACTTCGAGTTTTCCACCAATGAGAAGGTGGCTCTTGAAGTAAGCGCCGCTGCCGCCGCCTCTGGATTGCGAAGCATGGTATTTTTCAAACATGTGGGATTGAACGTTGCTGCAGATGCCTTTATGAGCACAGCGTATGTGGGAACAAATGGTGGATTTGTGATCATAAGTGCTGACGATCCCAGCATGCACAGCAGCCAGAATGAGCAGGATAACAGATATTATGCTCTCATTTCTGGAATGCCTATGGTGGAGCCTTCCGATGCCCAGGAGATGAAGGATTTTCTGAAGGAGGCATTTGAAATCTCTGAGAGACATAAGCTACCTGTTCTTTTCAGAACCACAACTCGTGTGAATCATGTACGAGGTATAGTGGAATATGGTGAAATAAAAAGAAAAAATAGGGAAGGATATTTCAAGAAGAATCCGTCCAAGTATGTAATTCTTCCTTCTTCCGCACGAAGAATGCATAGGGAATTGCTCGAAAAACTGAAAAAAGTGGAAGAAGAGGTAAATTCCTCCCCTCTTAACAGAATAGAAGGAGAGAGCAGTGAAATAGGTGTTATAACCAGTGGGGTGGCCTATAATTATATTCATGATGCGGTGAAGGAACTGGGATTGAAAGTGAAGATCCTGAAACTTGGATTTACACATCCATTTCCTCGAAAACTGGTGAAAGATTTTATTGAAGGTGTGAAGAAGGTAATAATTGTTGAAGAACTTGAGCCGTATCTGGAGAAGGAAACAAGGCTTGTGGCACAGATTAATGGTATAGATGTAGATATATATGGAAAGCTCAATGGCTATTTTCCAAGAGTTTATGAATACAATCCCGATGTTGTTAAGGAAGCTCTGGAAAAAATACTTGATATAAAAATTGAGAGGAATGCTTATTTTTCAGCTCCCATTGAATTGCCTTCCAGGCCTCCAGTTCTGTGTCCAGGATGTCCTCATAGAGCAACGTACTATGCTGCAATGATGGCATTGAAACAACTGAAGATTAAGGATGCAATCATAACTACAGATATAGGCTGCTATACGCTAGGTATTCAAAAACCCTATGAGATGGCGGACTATCTCCTTTGCATGGGAAGTAGCATAGGAACAGCTGTGGGTTTCTCCAAGGCAACAAAACAGAAAGTAATAGGTTTTGTGGGAGATTCCACATTCTTCCATGCTTCCATCCCTGGTTTAATAGATGCGTATCACAACAGGGCCAATGTGGTTTATGTGGTTCTTGATAACAGAACAACTGCGATGACTGGACATCAGCCTCATCCTGGATTACCTGTGAACGGCATGGGTGAAAAATCACCGTATGTTGATATTGAAAAGCTTGTTCGTGGTATAGGCATTGATTTTGTAAAAACTGTGGATCCTTACAATGTGAAGGAGACAATCAAAGTTTTCAAGGAGGCTATCCAGCATGAGGGTATAGCGGTGATAATCTCTCAGCGAGAATGCGCACTTCTCTGGGATGCACGTCGTCGTAAACAAGGTGAATGGTGGATATATCAAATCAATCAGGATAAGTGTACTCAATGTTCTCTATGCTCCGACTGGCTGGCCTGTGCAGCAATTTTCAAGAGGACAGACAAAGACGGCAAGGTTCGAATATACATAAACGATGCTCTTTGCGATGGTTGCGGAGTATGTGCCTCAATTTGTCCTTTTAATGCGATTGAGAAGAAGGTGATAAAATGAAGGTTGGCATAGTTTATGCTGGTGTTGGGGGTCAAGGGGTACTAACCGCTTCGAGCATAGTAGGTAAAGCTGCCTTGCTATCTGGATTGAACGTGGTGATGAGCGAGGTTCATGGAATGGCACAGAGAGGAGGTATAGTGGTTACAGAAATGAAGATTGGTCGAGAAGTAAAGAGCCCACTCTTGGGGAGTGGTGAGGCTGATATAGTGGTGGGTTTCGAACCTGTGGAGGTATACAGAATTTTGCATAAAGCACATCCCGGAAGCTATGTGGTTGTGAACACTGAGCCCATAATTCCTACTACGGTATCTATTCAGGGTGAAAGATATCCTGAAGTCAAGGAAATCCTAGAGAAAATGAAAGATCTTAAGGTTATTTCCCTTGAAGCCACTGAGCTTGCAAGACAGGCAGGTGGTGCCATAGCCACAAACATGGTTATGCTTGGTGCTCTTGCTAAGATACCAGCTTTCCCTATTAAGAAGGAGACGCTGATAGAAGCACTGAAATCCACGATAAATCCAAGGTATCATGAGATAAATTTGAAGGCTTTCGAGTTGGGATACAATGCATCCTCTCTTTAATTTTTTCAAAAAAACAAAATAGGAAATTCTATATTGGGTTGCAGGTGGTCAAATGCATGAATGGGCACTGGCTGATGGAATTCTTCATACAGCTATAGAATTTGCAGAAAAGAAAGGAGGGAAAAAAATAGATAGAATAGTTGTGGTTCTTGGTGAACTTCAGGATGTGGAAAGTGAGATTGTGGAATTTGCTCTCAATGAAATGAAGAAAGGCACTATGGCTGAAGATGCAAAAATAGAATTTGAGGAAGAAGAGGCGATATTCAAATGCAGGGATTGTGGGCATCAATGGAAACTCAAGGAAATTTCAAGTACCCTGAACAAGGATATTCGAGAGGATATACACTTTGTGCCCGAAGTTGTACATGCTTTTCTAGAGTGTCCTCAATGCGGTAGCAGGGATTTTGAAGTTTTGCAGGGGAGAGGTGTATAT
>JAGHBQ010000133.1 GCA_021160945.1 Thermoplasmata archaeon | reverse complement strand
GAAAGATAAGCTCTATTTTTGATTTTCTTTTTCCTCCACAAATAAAAATATATGGCCCCTCCACCCAAAAAAGGCTCAAAATAATTACTGAAATTCTTAGGTAACAAACCAAGTCTGTCGTACTCTATTACCAAATATCCTTTCCCACCAGCCCATTTTAAAAACGGTCTAGGCACACCATTTCTTAGTTCATTTACCATCTATTTGTTAATTACCCACTCCGTTAAATAGTTTTACCTCCCATTATTATCTCCATCATCTCCCCCAAGTTTTTGAGTCCAGAGCCTGTAAGAGGTATGAGTATTCTACTTCCCTTTTCAAAATAATCTTTTGAGATCAATTTTTCAAATGCTGCAAAGACTGTTGCAGATGTTGATTCTACCAGAAATCCCATGGAAATAAGCTTTTTCCATGCATTCATTGTTTCCTCCTCACTCACAGAGATCGCCATACCACCACTTTTCTCTATAGCTTCTATTATTTCCTCCTTTCTTGGCGGGTAAGGTATCGCTATCCCTTCTGCCAGTCTATTCTTTCTTTTTCCCATAGGTAACAAACTTTCGTATCCTTCAGCTTGAACTGCGATGAGCCTTGGAGTTGTTTTGATCTCTCCAAACTTGTAAAGCTCCTCAAAGCCCTTATATGCTCCAAGAAGCATCGTGCCGCTTCCAGTGGGGATGATAGCATAATCAATCTCACCAGCTTCTTCAAAAAACTCGTAGGCAAAGCTCTTGATTCCCTCCAGAAAGTAGGGGTTGTACCAGTGAGATACATAAACTCCTCCTTTGAATTCCTCTGCTTTTATATGCGTTTCCATTCTATCGCCATCCACTTCATGGACTATGGCTTTCAGAATTTTTAAAATTCTTTTCTTACCCTTGCTGGTGTGCTTTGGGATGAAGATGTGCACCTTCATTCCCTCGCTCAACCCATAAAGTGCAAGACTTATGGCCGCATTGCCAGAAGAATCAAGTACCACCTCCTTGATTTTATCCTCTTTGAGCTTGGCTATGGTGATATATGTACCACGATCTTTGAACGAGCCGCTGGGCATGAGATACTCCAGTTTGAATAGAGTGATTATATTATGAATCTTTTTTTCAACTACAGGAGTTAACGGAGGCACTATTTGGGGATAAAACTGGAGATCCCCACCTAAAAGGGGCAAATACCTTCTAATATCCAGAAATTGGGTTCTGAGAAAATCTTTGAATTTACCGGAATAATGACGAATTAAGTTTAAGGGAGCACCGCATTTGCATCTTAGCATGAATTTCTCAGGATATGTGTTTCCACAGCTTGTACATCTGAGCATGAAAAATTAAAGCCATTCAAAGTATTTAAACCTCATTCCACATAAACTCTGAGTTCTCCAATTCCCTCTATCCATGCCTCTATTACGTCGCCCTGCTCAATTTTGCCCACACCTTCGGGTGTTCCAGTTGCAATTATATCTCCCGGTTCTAGTGTCATCACAGAGGATATATACTCAATAAGTTGTGGAATCTTAAATATCATCTCAGATGTTCTGCTTTTCTGTCTGATCTCGCCGTTTACCTTTAAACCTATCTCAAGGTCATCTGGCTCCAGCTCGCTGGAGGAAACAATTCTAGGGCCAACAGGTGCGAAGGTATCGAATCCTTTACATAATGTCCAAGGAAGTCCCTTCTTACGGGCAATATTCTGTAAATCCCTGGCAGTGATATCCAGCAGGATGGTGTAGCCAAGCACATAATTCATAGCATCCTTCCTCTTCACATTCTTTCCGCGCTCTCCAATAATTACTGCAAGCTCAACTTCATGATGTACAAGCTTGCTCATCTTGGGTAAGACTATTTTCTCTTCCGGGCCTATGAGAGAAGAAGGTGGTTTAAGAAAAATTATCGGTTCTTTTGGCACCTCGCTTCTCATCTCTTCGGCATGCTTAACATAGTTCTTCCCCAGACATATCATTTTAGTGGGTCTGAGCTCGTATTGTGTATCACCAAACGGAAGTAGAACCATAAACATATATTCCTTTAGTAAATAAAAAGTTGATGCCTTATTGAAAATTACTTGGAGTACAGTAATTATTTCGCAGAAGAGTATAGGAGGTAGAAAGACAGAATCATGGGTGCTGGGGTCTATTACTGCAATGGGAAAACGATTAGGTAAAATAAGTCCAACAGGATGCACTGGTATCGCAGAAAAAAGTGAAAGAGAAAGAGCAAGATAAATTGGATAATGAAAGTTTTTAAAGATGTGTCCGGCACCATCGCATATCACCGAGGCATATTTGTAAGGCACAGATACCATAGAGAAGAATATTTTTCCTTCCTTATCTTTAAAGATGGCATAGAAATAAATAAGCTTCCCTGCAGAAGAGTACAGCGGAACTTTTTCTATTACCTTTAGACCACGAGCACCAAAATCTACCCTTAGCTCTATTTTTGAATAACGTATTGCTTTTTAAGAGCTTTTTTATTTATCTCATTCACACTTTTATGCAACTCATCCCTCATTTTCTCTCCATACACTGCTCCACCGAATCCCGTGCTCAGAAGCAAAGCAAGGGCAACTATCACTTCTGCCACTACTCTCATTCTCATCTTCTTTTCCCCTGCTCATACATATATATGATTAGGTAACACCATATAAGGAGGAAGAAAAGTAGTAGTGATTAAGGATATAGGATGTGAGATATGTTTCAACATATGCTGCGATGAGAAGAAGGATTATTGAGAGCACACCACACACAATAGCATTTTTTCCATTTTCTAATAACATACTCACCAAATATCGCACATTTTTTCCTTCAAAATATGCCTCTAGAAGTCTCAGCAGAATCTTGGCTATGTAAATACCGCTTATTATACCTGTGACATACCCGAAAGCTTCTAAGAAGAAATGTGGCAGGACCCCGTATAGAATAAAGGAGGGATAGGTAAGCAGAGAATCGCCCAGAAGTTTACCGGTTATAAATGAACCGGCAAATGCATAAATGCACGAAAGAGAGAGCAGAGTGAAGCCACCACCTACGATGTAATAGTGGTAGTTTATCGAAAATTGTTAAAAAATATGAGATGGAACTGAGAATCTGAAGTTCTCATAATCGTATCCGAGCTTAGGGCAGGTGAATTCATAATACCGTCGTAATGGTACAGATACACGAACAGAACCATGGTAAGGAGAGGAAAATAATAGAGACTTTAATCGTTGCTCTCAATACACTTCTAAGCACTTTGTTTCCCTTCACATTCTTCACTATAGCCGTCCTCATTTTGAGCAGATACTTTCCCACACTTGTTCCAAAGTAGGATTCAAAAGAGAAATAAGTTATGGAGAGAAGTAAATATGTTACGATAAACACCAATCCATCTTGAGAGCTCAATTCCCTGAGAATCTCGTGGTGTCCGTAAATGTAGTACATTGTGATTTTGTATATTACTGGCTCCG
>JAGHBQ010000205.1 GCA_021160945.1 Thermoplasmata archaeon | reverse complement strand
TTTGAGGAGATTACTTAAATATAACTAAATATTTTCGTTTGCCATGGAGTTTCACTTAGAGCATATGGATGAAAAAAGAAGCTTCGATGTTAAGCTTCAAATTGCCCTCTACAAAACTGCACTAAAGGTTATGGATGAAAGCAGAAGGGAGGAGTTTGAGAGTTATATAAAGGAACGGGTGGAGAAGCTTCACAAAATTCTCGGAGTGGATGAAAAGATCAGAATATTTGAAAATGGTATACTCATATTCGAGGGATAAACATGATACTTGATAACCACCTCCATCTTCAGTTCAGAGGAGAAAATGTACTGGCGGTGAAAAGATTTGAAAGAGCTGGAGGTACACATATCAATCTTACAAATGTTCCCAACTATTCGTATCCCTTTGATGAGAATTATTATTGCAAGATATACGAAGATACATTTAAACTCGCAAAAATGGTGCGAAAGGAAACAAATATTGAAGTTCTACTCACCATTGGTCCCTATCCTGTTGATCTCGTAAAGCTTTTGGAACAAGGATGGAAGCTTGATGATGCTAGGAATTTTATGCTTCAGGGTATGGAGCTAGCTGCGAAATATGTGGCCGAAGGAAGGGCAAATGCAATAGGAGAGATTGGCCGCCCTCATTTCTATGTGAGCAATGAAGTATGGAATACGAGCAATGAGATACTTATTGAGGGTATGAAAATGGCAAAAGAAGTAGGTGCACCTGTGATTCTCCACACAGAAAGTGCCACCGAAGAAACTTTCAGGGAGCTAGCAGATATGGCGGAGAAATCAGGAATCTCTAAAGATAGGGTGATAAAGCACTATTCTCCTCCTCTCATAGATTCTCGTAATCATGGGATATTTCCCTCACTCATAGCATCCCGCAAGAATGTGAGAGAAGCCCTCAAACAGGGAACGAGATTTCTCCTTGAAACAGATTTTTTGGATGAGCCTACAAGAAAGAATGCTGTTCTGCCTATCGATTCCGTACCCAAAAGAGCAAAGTGGATAATGCAGGAATATGGGGAAGAAGTATGGTGGAAGATCATGGAAAATGCAAGAAAGCTCTATGATTTAGATTAGCATCACATTTTTATAGAGGTTCCCACTATCCATCCTATGGATGAAGAATATTGCTCTTTGCTGGAAGAGTATGTAAATGAGCTCGTGATAGCCCTCATAATCGATATGATGAAACATGGGATATTCGAAAACCGAAGTGATGATATTGTTGTTAGCAAAAAATTTGTTGAAGAAGCAAAAGAAATTTTAGATAGTATACCCAAGGGAGATAAGTACGATAAGATTTCTCGAGCCGTATTCAAGACTCTTTCCTCCTATTATCCTGAAGATATGTATGAGGAAGAGATGGTTGCTCGGGCGAACATTCTTCTGAATTATGTTGGAGAAATACTTGAAAGACATCTGGACGGTGAAAAACTTTAAAATAAAAGTTCCTATTATGCGGCATAAGGTGATGAGCAATGGCAACATTCAAGGTAGTGATTAACGATACTCAGACGGGTAAATCCTATCAGAAGGAGATTAGTGGTACTAAAGCAAATTCTCTTATTGGCAAGAGGATAGGTGAGGAGATCGATGGAGTAT
This sequence comes from Thermoplasmata archaeon, assembly GCA_021160945.1. Classification (GTDB taxonomy): domain Archaea; phylum Thermoplasmatota; class Thermoplasmata; order Thermoplasmatales; family Aciduliprofundaceae; genus S014-41. The sequence continues at coordinate 2,087 of JAGHBQ010000205.1, read as the reverse complement.
TTGTGGATCTTCCCGGCTACAAGCTTGTGATTACCGGAGGCACGGATAAAGACGGATTCCCCATGAGGAAAAATCTCCAGGGTCCTCGCCGCAGAAAACTTTTGCTCAAGGGAGGCATAGGATTCCATCCAACACGTAAAGGAATGAGAAAGAAGAAAATGGTACGTGGAAACACAATCTCTGCGGATATTGTGCAGATTAACATGAAGATTGTGCAGTATGGCCCAAAACCCATCGAAGAGGCCATAAAGGAAGGTGAAGTATGAGCAGCATGCCCAGACAGCCTGAGGTAAATATCGGTATGGTCGGGCATGTTGATCATGGTAAGACCACACTAACAAAGGCTATCACTGGAAAATGGACAGATACGCACAGCGAAGAAATGCGCCGCGGTATCACCATTAAACTGGGATATGCAGATGCAGCTTTTTATCGCTGCAAAGATGTTGATGAGCCCCAGTGCTATGTTTCTAACCCCTCCAGATGTCCCGGTGATGCAGAACTGTTGCGTGTGGTATCTTTTGTGGATGCACCGGGTCATGAAACTCTTATGGCAACAATGCTCAGTGGTGCAGCCATAATGAATGGTGCATTACTTGTAATAGCTGCCAACCAGAAATGCCCACAACCACAGACAAAAGAACATCTTATGGCCCTTGACATTGTGGGTGTGAAGAATATAGTAATTGTACAGAATAAAATTGATCTTGTAGATGACGAAAGAGCTAAGGAGAACTACAACGAGATCTTGAAGTTTGTAGAGGGAACCACCGCTGAAGGGGCACCGATAATCCCGGTGAGCGCGCATCATGACGCAAATATAGATGTGCTGATCGAGGCCATTGAGAAACACATTCCCACACCTAAATTTGACCCAGCCAAACCTCCGAGACTGTATATAGCCAGAAGCTTTGATGTAAATAAACCCGGTGCAAGACCCAAGGATCTTGTGGGAGGCGTAATAGGAGGATCACTTATCCAGGGAAAATTTAAGGTTGGAGATGAAATCGAAATTCTCCCCGGCTTCTACATCCCCGAGGGAAATAAAATTGGTTGGGAGCCTATCTACACAACGATTTCTTCTCTTATGGCTGGAGGACGCTACTGGGATGAAATAAAACCCGGTGGTTTGGTAGGTATAGGAACAAAACTTGACCCTGCGATTACAAAGAATGATGGTCTCATAGGAAGAATGGCAGGCAAGCCCGGAACTTTACCTCCAGTTCTTGAAGAGCTTACCTTAGATACGCATCTTCTTGAGAGAGTAGTGGGCTTCCGTGAAGAGAGAGAAGTTGAAAAGATAAGAAGCCGTGAAGTTCTCATGCTAAATGTGGGAACTCTTGCAACCATAGGAATGGTTACGAGTGCCAGAGATGATGTGATAGACATAAAGCTCAAATATCCTGTAGTTGCAGAGAAGGGGCAGAGAGTCTCCATTGGAAGAAAGATAATGAACAGATGGCGTCTCATAGGCTACGGTATAATAAAATAAATTATTCGTACTCCAACTTCATTTGATGTTTTTCTTTATTAACATAATTTTTTAGATCGTAAGCTTCCACTAGTAGTTCTGAGAGAATCTGAATATATTCTTCCTCGTAGTTCTCCGTCGGTTGATATGCGGAGTTATTTTTTGGAATATTCATTCCTTCGTTAAGGAGTTGTAGAAGTGCCTTCTTTCTTTCATCCCCATAGATCTTTTCTTTGTGATAGGGCACCCCCACCCCGCATTTTTCCAGCTCTCTCATAAATATAGGTCTCTTGAATAATCTGTAAAGGGTATAGAGAGCAATATCTGAGGCTTTATCCTCATCTATATCCTTTGCCTTTTCTCCTATAATTTCATAGATACTCCTTTTTTTATTTGGCTGTACACTGAATACCTTGGCAGGTTTTATAATTCTCTCCCTCAGTATACCCATATCTGCCATGGCCTGTAAATAGCCTGTGAGAATTAATCTGTGCTTTCTTATGCCCATCTTCTCAAGTTCCTTGGAGAGGCTGTTTATTGACCTGCCATCCTTTCCCAGGAGCTCGATTATTATATCCTTAAGCGGTTTCCCCAGCATGCCCTTCTCCATGAAAAT
>JAGHBQ010000003.1 GCA_021160945.1 Thermoplasmata archaeon | reverse complement strand
GTTTTGATATGGTGCTGGATATTGATAAGAGCCATGGATTGTGGCTTTATGATGCTAGGTACAACAAATATTATCTTGATTTCTTTGGGTTCTTTGCCTCCAATGCTCTGGGAATGAACCACCCAAAGATGCTGGAGCCGGAATTTCTTAAAAAATTGCAGAGAACCGCCATAAATAAAGTTACCAATAGTGATATTTACACCGTGGAGTATGCGGAGTTTGTGGATACACTTTCTAGGCTTGCCACACCTCCTTATTTCAAGTACTTCTTCTTTGTCTCCGGTGGAGCGCTGGCTGTGGAGAACGCACTTAAAACCGCATTTGACTGGAGAGTGAGAAAGAATATAGCTGAAGGCAAGGGAGATAATACACAGAGATTGAAAGTCATCCATCTTCGCCAAGCCTTCCATGGAAGAAGTGGATATACTTTAGCCATTACAAATACATTTGACCCCAATAAGACTAAGTATTTCCCGAAGTTCGAGTGGCCTCGTGTCACAAATCCCAAGATAACATTCCCTCTGGAAGGTGAGAATCTGAGGAAAGTGGAGGAGCTGGAGAAGAAGAGCATTCGGGAGATAGAAGAGGCAATAGAGAAGTATGGAGAGGATATCGCAGCGTTTATCATGGAGCCTATTCAGGGAGAAGGCGGAGATAATCATTTCCGCAAGGAATACATTCAGAAGGTACAGGAGATATGCAGAAAGAATGATATAATGTTCATAATGGATGAAGTGCAGTCAGGTATGGGCATCACCGGCAAATGGTGGGCTCATGAATGGTTCGATGTTCAACCAGATATAATGTCATTTGGAAAGAAGATGAAAGTATGTGGAATCATGGTAGGTCCCAAAGTTGATGAAGTTGAGGATAATGTGTTCCATGTTTCAAGCAGAATAAATTCTACCTTTGGTGGCAATATAGTTGATATGGTGAAAGCTACCAGAATTCTACAGGTAATTCACGAGGATCACCTTCTGGAGAATGCAGAGAGGATTGGAAACTACATAATAAAGAATTTGCATGAACTGCAAGAGAAGTATCCGGATAAGATGAGCAATGTTCGCGGCCGAGGTTTAATGGATGCGTTTGATCTTCCAACTACAGAAATGAGGGATAAGCTCTTCACTCGTATGTATAAGAATGGGTTACTCATCCTCAAGACAGGAGAAAAAGGAATAAGGTTCAGGCCACCGCTTGTGGTAGAAGAAGACCATGTGAATATTGCGATGGAAATAATAGACCGCAGTCTAAGGGAGATCTCTTAAAGAAAAAATTTTATATCTTCTCTTTTTTCTTACTTCTCCCATGCTCTTTGGAATTTCGGAATCTGAGAATCCTGAGCTTACTATTCTGGGAATAAAATGGGATAAATCATCCTCTTATCGTTATGGTTCCAGAGAAGCACCCGATGCAATAAGAAAGGCAACAACATCACTCCTCTACAACAGTTTTGGTGAAAACTTAAATGATTTGAAGAGCTTTTGGAGCCATTGTGATCTGGGAAATATTGAGCCAGAAAGTTACGATTCTCTCCAAAAATCTGTGGAGGAGAAGGTAAAGAACAACTACAATGGTGGTATTTTTCTCTTCCTTGGTGGAGATCATTCTATAACCTATACAACTGTGAAAGCTATCAAAAATGTTAGAGATGAGGAATTTGGACTGATATATTTTGATGCTCATCCTGATCTCTATGAAGATTATGATGGGAATAGGTATTCTCATGCATGTCCAGTACGCCGGATAGTGGAAGATGGACTTGTGAGCGGAGAGAACATCATTCAGATAGGAATAAGAGCGGCCACGAGGGAACAAATTGATTTTGCAAAGAAAGAGGGGATAAAAATAATCACAGCCTCGCAAGTGTTTAAAGGGAAGGAAATCCATGTGCCATTCACAAAAGCGTATATCTCCTTTGATATGGATGTTTTGGATCCCGCCTTTGCTCCTGGGGTGGGCAATCCTGAGCCTGGAGGATTGAGTACTCGAGAGCTTGTGGAGATAATAAATGCTCTGGATGCCAAGCTTGTTTCCTTTGATATAGTGGAGGTAAATCCCCATTATGATTACAGCGATATTACAAGCTTTGCGGCTGCAAAGCTCATAAAGGAGGTGCTCAGTCATAGCATGGGTTTCTAAAAAGTTTTATATAGGTGCTTCAGATTATACTTTAACAAAATTTTGAGGGTGTTAAATATGGAAAACAAAAAGAGTGGGACTACAACAGTGGGTATTGTGACGAAGGAAGGCGTTGTTCTGGCTACAGAGCACAGGGCTACTATGGACACTTTTATTGCTCATAAGACAGCAAAGAAGCTGTACAGGCTGGACTACAATCTAGGGATGACTACTGCAGGACTGGTGGGTGACCTTCAGTATCTTGTGAGGTATATGAGGGCAGAGATATCTCTATATCGCATAAGAAGAGATATGTACATGCCTGTGGGTGCTGCAGCAACACTTCTTTCCAATATACTGAATGAAAGAAAGTTTGCTCCCTATTATGTTGGTCTTATAATAGGAGGATTTGACAATAAAGGTTGTCATGTTTACTCCATAGACGCAGCCGGGGGGGCGATTGAAGATAAGTATGCAAGTGTTGGCTCAGGCTCGTCATTTGTTTATGGAGTTCTTGAGGATAGATGGAAAGATAATTTGAAGTTGGATGAGGGCATAAATCTTGCAATTCGTGGTATAAATGCAGCGATGAGGCGTGATGCCGCCAGTGGTGATGGAATTTCGGTTGCCATCATCACCCGGGAAAGAGGATTTGAAGAAATACCTGATGAGGAAGTGAAGAAAAGGCTCCAGAAGATGAAACTGAAGTGATTTGAATGCCATGGGAAGATGTTCTTGAGCAGGCTCTGGAAATTACAACACAGTTGGCTCCAGGTGTAAACATAACAAACATTGATTTAGAAGGACCTCTCATAGTGATTTACACGAAAAATATGGAGTTCTTTGCCGACCATCCTGAGGTCATCAAGAAGATTGCGCAGACAATCAGACGAAGGATATCGATTAGACCTGATCCTTCTCTTCTAATGGATGAGAAGGAGGCGAAGGAGGAGATTTTGAGAATAGTGCCTGAGAGTGCGGGAATCAAAGATATATACTTCGTTCCTGAGACGGGAGAGGTTGTGATTGAGGCAGAATTTCCAAGAGAGGTAATTGGTGAGGGAGGCCAGCTGCTCAACGAGATAAAGAAGAAGATAAAATGGGCACCTAGGGTTGTGAGGGCACCTCCCTTAGAATCCAAGATAGTTAAGGAAATGAGGGAATATCTCAAGCTGGTGAGGGAGGAGAGAAGAGAAATACTGCGCAATATCGGAAAAAGAATAAACAGACCTCCGCTGAGCGGGGAACAGTGGGTAAGAATAGAAGCTCTTGGCGGATACCGTGAAGTTGGAAGAAGCGCCACACTGATAATGACAAGAACAAGCCGAGTTCTGGTAGATTGCGGGTTAGATGTTGCATCTGTAAATAAAGAAGAGCCCTGGAGCGGAGCTCCCTATCTCTATGTTCCCGATGTATGGGATACCAGTGATCCCCAGCATCCTTTCAAACATATAGATGCCGTGGTGCTCACCCATGCTCATCTCGATCACTGTGGTCTTATACCTCTTCTATTTAAATACAGTTACGATGGCCCTGTGTATATGACAGAGCCCACAAGGGACCTTGCAGCAATGCTTCTTATTGATTACATAAAAGTTGCTCAGGCAGATGGAAAAAAGGTACCCTACGAATCCAAGCATATAAAGGAGATGATAAAACACACAATAACTCTCAAGTATGGTGAAACAACAGATATAGCACCCGATGTGAGACTTACATTTCACAATGCTGGCCATATACTGGGCTCTGCTGTGGCTCATTTTCATATAGGTGAAGGTCTCTATAACATAGTTGTTACAGGAGATATTAAATTTGAGAGATCCTGGTTGTTCAATGCGGCTCACAATCGTTTTCCAAGGGTAGAAACTGTGGTTATGGAATCCACATATGGTGGCAGAGAGGATTATCAGCCATCCCGCAGAGAGGCAAGTGAGAGACTCAAAGATATTGTTAACAGAACTATTGGAAAAGGAGGCAAGGTTTTGATTCCTGTATTTGCTGTGGGTCGTTCTCAGGAAGTTATGCTGGTTCTTGAGAATTATATTAGAAAGGGTGAGATACCCGAGGTACCTGTCTATCTGGATGGAATGATATGGGAAGCAACGACAATTCATGCAGCTTATCCTGAGTATCTAAATAAAGATTTGAGAGAGCTCATATTTATGAAGAAGGAGAATCCTTTCCTATCCCCAATATTCCATCGTGTTGAGTCTGCGGAGAGAAGGGAAGAAGTGATAAATTCTGCGGAACCTCTTATTGTGCTATCTACATCGGGTATGATGAACGGTGGACC
>JAGHBQ010000137.1 GCA_021160945.1 Thermoplasmata archaeon | reverse complement strand
TCGCTGCCTCCTTCGTACTCACATCTCTCTCTATGTAACAGTGCCTCACTATCCACCCTTATCTTCCTGTCACTTAATTTTACCACTTTCTTTATCTCTTTCTTAACTCTTTGGCAAAACGAGCAACGATAGTTGCGAGTTTTCCCTCTTTTAAGAGGGCTGAATAATTTCTCTACTCCACAATTCAAAAATTCAAGAGAGAAATTTTTATAAATTAAATCCTTTAAGGAGGCGTTACTCGTTTTCCCTTTCTTCAGTTTTCAAAGAGTTATCTTTGTATCTTCATCAAGGAGCCATACTAATCCTCCAGGAGAATATTTCACTATATCTTCTCTTTTCTGGCACAAGAGTTGGGAGACAAATCTGGAAAGATGAGGCAGATGGCCCACAATCATAGTATCTTCTTTCATGTTTTCAATTTTCTCTGCCCATATTTTTGGGTCGGCAAGAGGTTCAAGATCCTTTTCTTCTCTTAGCTCTGTATGTAGAACTGATGCAAAAATTTCTGCGGTTTCTTTTGCTCTCAATTTTGTACTGTGAAAAATGGTGTCAACCCTGATCCCTTTACTCTTTAAAAATTCAGCTACTCTTCTCGTATCTCTTCTCCCTTTTTCAGTTAGAGGCCTTACAGGATTTTCTTCTTTGCTAAAAGCTTCTCCATGCTGTACGAGATATATTCTCATCTTCATCACCGATTATTTTTTATCATAAAGTTAAAGATAAACTTTTCTCACAGCACTATAATTATAAACCTGAGAGTCATTGTATGAAGTGATGAAATATACTGCTGCAGTACTTGTAGGAGAATCGCAAAGGTTGCCCAGAAAACATCTGAAAATGGTAGATAAAGGAAAAAGATTAATAGATTTGGTTGTGGAGAATCTCAGAGCTGCAAGATTGGAAGTCATAATTTATTCTACCTACCATTTTGATTCTTCTGCCCCAATTATCCTCGATCACTCTAAATGGATATTCTCTGCGGTGATATCCATTCTGGAGAAACTCAATAGATCTCTCTTTATTTTTGGCGGTGATATGCCCTTTATAAACAAAAAAGAAATAGAGAGGATGGTAGAATACACCTCCCACAACATAGTTGTTCCGCAATGGAAAAACGGATATCTTGAGCCTCTTCATGCCTATTACTCCCCAAAAGTATTACCTATCTTCAGAAAAGAGCTCTCCTATGGCAATACCTCTCTCCATTCGGCCATAAAAAAATGCAAAGATGTTTATTATCTTCCCGCAGAGGAAATGGAACCTGAAACATTTTTTAATGTGAATACCAAAGAGGATTTCCTTCTACTTAAAAAATTGATAAAAAAGAGAGATGTGATTATTTAATCCTCGTCACATGCACGGAGCAGGAAATACAGGGATCATAGGCACGTATTATTTTCTCCGCCTCAGTTTTTATGTAATCATCATCCCTGTCTACAAGTTGGGAGAGGTAACATTTCAGATTCCTTTCAATATTCTCTGTATTCATTGCAGTGGGGGTTATTATGTTTACATATGTGCATTTACCTTTCTTAAATCCATAGTGATGAATCAGAAGTCCTCTTGGTGCCTCGATTGCGGCCACCCCCTCACCATCAAGATTTTCTGGGGTAATGCGTATTGGCTCATATTCCTTTACTTCATCCGCAATGTCCATTGCTTCTAAGGCATAATGAACATTCTCAAGAGCCTGAACAACATTTATCCAGGCAACTCTATCACTGGGAAATCTCACAGAATGAGCCTGAGCAAGATCCTTTGCCTCTTTTCGAAGGTAAGGATTGAGGTTTAATCTGGCAAGAGCACCCACCATGTAATCTTTACCATCGACCAGCGATCTTTTAGCAGAAGAGTAATCTAATACATACTCCCTGAGATGCTTCTCATATTCTTTTCCTTCAAATTCTGTGTCCAGAGTTTTTATTTTCCCCTTATAGAGAGGTATGCTCTTTCCATCGTAAAGAGCTACATATTCGCTTCTTCTCTCGAAATCAGGATACTCCAAAGAAAGAAACAGTTCTGCAGTTTCTACTAGTAGAGGATATATTTCCTTCATCTTCTTCTTGTATCTCTCAAGCACCACTTTTGTTATCCTCTTGCTAAATCCTCCGGGAACAAGAGTACAAGGTTGCACAGCTCTTCCGCCGAGAAGGGAGGTCATATAATTAGTTGCTTCTTTTATTCTAAATGCTTTTTTAACAATCTCTGGGTCTCTTTTTGCTATTTCTATTACACTTTCAGCATTCGCATAATCCGGAAATGCGAGAAAGTATAGATGAAGAATGTGACTCTGAATATGGGAGCTTATGAGCATAAGCTCTCTTAATTTCTCTGCATTTTCAGGGACTTGGATACCTAATGCATTTTCTACAGCCTTTATGCTTGCAAGCTCATGAGCCACTGTGCATATTCCACAGATTCTCCCTGCTAATTCGTGAAGATATATGTAACTCTTTCCTTTCATAAAGGCCTCAAAGTATCGAGAACCTTCATGAACTCCAAATATCACTCGCTTGAGCTCTTCACCTTCAATTTCTACAGTAAGATTCGCATGCCCCTCGATT
>JAGHBQ010000075.1 GCA_021160945.1 Thermoplasmata archaeon | reverse complement strand
TCCAGGCACACTGCGATGCCATCCTTAACCCAGCGTACATAACAGTAAAAGAAATTTCCGCAATTCCAGAATTTCCAAGCGTATATCTGCTTATACTTCTACTAATAGGCATCACGGGCATATATCAATCGAGAAAAGAGAGAAATCAGGTAGTAAACTCTCACACTTAAGGTATTTTTTGTGAGGTTCTTAAAACTCAAAATACGGCTAGTGATTATCTTTCTTTAGGAAAGGATTCTCCATTTGTGGTATCTGGAAAATACAAAAATATTAAATATGAAATCCTAATCACGACTAAAGGTGAGTTAAATGGTAAGAAAGCCAGGGAGAATGTATCGCAACATTGACGGTCCTGCATATACGAGAAGGGAGTATATGGGTGGTGTACCCAATCCTAAAATAGTGCATTTTGAAATGGGTAATGTAGATGCCAAAAATGATTTTCCCGTGGAATTGAGTCTTATTGTGGAGGAAGCTTGTCAGATTAGACATACTGCTCTTGAGGCAGCCCGTATAATTGCAAACAAGTATTTGGGTAAAATAGGAAGTGCAAATTATTATCTCTGGATAAAGGTATATCCCCATCATGTTTTGAGAGAGCATAAAATGGCAACTGGAGCAGGAGCGGATAGAATTTCCTCGGGAATGTCTCTAGCTTTTGGAAAACCTGTGGGGACTGCAGCGAGAGTGAAAGAGAACCAGGTTATAATGGTGGCTAGGGTTAATCCACAACATGTGGGAAGAGCCAAGAGCGCTCTTCGGGAAGCTTCTTACAAACTTCCCACACCTTGCAGAATAGATATAACCCGAGGAGCAGAATTTGTAAAATAAATTTTTAAATGCTCTTTTTTATAGGTATTTCATTCATCATTTCTCTTTCAAAAAGTGCTCTCTCCTTTTCCCCAAGTGTATTTAAATCTATGGGTACAACGAATATACCTTTTCTCTCGCTCACCAGATCCCGTATTCTCTGCAGAAGATTCAGAGTTTTTCTAAAATCTGTGTTTGTTATAATGGTTTCCGCACCATCCAAAAGTATGGTGGCCTTATCATTCTTTTTTATGAAACTGGCGATTATTGAATATATTTTGGTGAGATCAGAGCGGGCCACAGCATTTTTATGAGGTAAAGAGCTCAACCAGTAAATTTCCAGATTTTGGTAATCTTTCATCTGGAGACTTTCAGGATTAAGGCGTGTGATGCATAAAGCTGGCAATCCTCTATTTAGGATTTGAAGAAGCACTTTGTAAGCCATTTTTCCACTCTTATCGTTGAGGTAATATGTATTCCCGGCTTTGAGCTCAAAATCACCTTTTCTTCTTTTTCTCAGATAATATCTTCTCACTATTCTCTCCACCTCTTTTCTGAGCTCCTTATCACTCCCCTTCAGAGCCTTTTTTAATTCAGAGAGTAACAAATATAGTTTTTCTTCACAATCCATAGATATCAATGGTATACAGGGTATAAATAAATAACGATTTTTTTCAAGAATTAATCGAATAACTTATTATACTTTATCGGAATTCCTAATATGGTGATAGTATGAGTGCAATGGAGGATGCCCTTAAAATTAAAGAGCTTGTGAAAAAGCATACGGAGTGGTTTAGAGACTCCCTTCCCATGATCGCCTCAGAGAATCTGATAAGCCCCATGGCGATGGAGTTTCTCATCTCCGATCTTCACAATAGATATGCAGAGGGTTTGCCCGGAAAAAGGTACTACCAAGGAAATATTTATGTGGATCAAATCGAAGAGCTCACTACAGAGCTCGCAAAAAGGCTGTTCAAGGTTGATTATGTGGACGTTCGGCCTATCAGTGGTACAAATGCCAATCAAGCAGTGCTCTTTGCTTTCACAAAGCCTGGGGATGTTATAACGGGTCCTCCACTTGAGGGTGGGGCCCACATAAGCAGTGCAAAGTTTGGTTCAGTTGGGATGCGTGGAGTTAATAAGATTGAGTATCCTTTCGATGTTGAGGAGATGAACATTGATGTGAACTTAAGCGAAAAATTGATAAAGATAGTAAAGCCAAAGGTTGCTTTGTTTGGAAGGAGTGTATTTCTCTTTCCCGCTCCCCTCAAAGAACTGCAGGACGCATTTCAGGAAGCGGAAACAACGGTGTGGTATGACGGTGCTCATGTTCTTGGCCTTATTGCAGGAGGGCAGTTCCAAGATCCTCTGAGAGAGGGAGCCCATGTGATGACTGGAAGCACGCATAAAACATTGCCTGGCCCCCAAAGAGGTATAATTTTAGCCAATCCCCCGGGAGATGAAGAAAAAAAGAAAAAGTTCTGGAACAAAGTGCAGAGAAGAGTGTTCCCGGGTGTTATAAGTAACCACCATCTCCATCATATGGCAGCGCTGGCAATAACACTGGCAGAACATATTGAGTTTGGAAAACAGTATGCTGAGCAGATTGTCAGAAATGCCCAGATACTGGCACAAGAGCTTTATGAACTCGGTTTCAAGGTGCTTGGTGAGAAAAATGGATTTACTAAGAGCCATACTGTACTTGTGGATGTAGTTGCGCAGGGCGGTGGTCGCAAAGTGGCAGAAGACCTTGAAAAAGCCAATATAATTTGCAATTACAATCTTCTCCCCTATGACGATCCCAAAAAACCACGCAATCCAAGTGGAATACGCTTGGGAGTGCAGGAGCTAACCCGTCTGGGAATGAAAGAGGGTGAGATGAAGTATGTGGCAGAATTAATTAAGCGGGTTGCCATGGACGGCGAGATAGAAAAGGTAAGAGAGGAAGTGAAAGAATTTAAAAAGGAGTTTAACACCATTCACTACTGCTTCAATAAGGGTGTGGAAGCATACAGATTCATAGAACTCGTGTAATGATCTTACTTCTTTTCTTTTTTTACTATTTCCATTCCGTACTCATATCCCTTCAGGAAGGCCTTTTGGTTCATTTCCAGGAATCTCTTTGGTATTCTCTCTTCAATGGATTTCCACATGGCCTCTTTTGATACCACGCCTGTAATGGCTACAAAGAATCCCAGCATCACTATGTTAGCCACTATAGGATTGCCTATTTCTTCGGCGAATCTTGTTGCGGGTATCTTGTATATTTTAAAATCTTTGGCTCTTTCATCCAGTTTAACAAGGTCCTCCTCAATAATAAGAACTCCTCCTTTTTTGAGTTTGTGAAGATAATCATTGTATGCACTCTGGCTCATAACAACAAGATAATCTGCATGTAACACCTGAGGATAGTTTATCATCTTGTCCGAGATTACCACTTCACTTGTACTTGCTCCACCTCTTGCTTCGGCACTGTAATCTTGTGTGAATACACTCTCCTTTCCATCATGAAGCGCGGCGGCTTTGGCTGTTATATAGCCAGCAGTAATTATACCCTGACCTCCAAGTCCACCAAATTTTATTTCTACTCTCATTTCTGAGCCCTCCTTATTATTTCATTATATCTTTCCTCATATGTTGGAATACCCTGCACATCTCTGAAAACTCCTACAACAATCTTTCCATTATATGTTAACTCCATCTCATCGAAGGTGGCACCGTCCTTTCTCACAGAGAATTTACGGAAATATTCCATCATTTCTAGGGGACTTTTCATCTCGTTTCTTCTACCATATACCGTTGGGCATTGGGATATGACCTCAATAACTCTAAAGCCCTTGCGATTTAAGGCTGTGTATATGGAATTCTGAAGCTGCATAAGATGATAGGTAGTCCATCTCGCAACAAAAGGGGCACCTAGCGAGATAGCAAGATGAGGTATGTTGAAAGGTCTATCTGGATTTCCATATGGTGTGGTTGTTGTGTAAGCTCCTGTCGGTGTTGTGGGACCATGCTGTCCCCCAGTCATACCGTAGGTGAAGTTATTTACTGCTATTACCAAAATATCATGGTTTCTTCGTGCTGCATTTATAAAATGATTTCCTCCTATGGCAAACAGGTCACCATCTCCACTGAATACCACAACGTTGAGCTCAGGTCTTGCAAATTTAATGCCTACGGCAAACGGGATTGCTCGTCCATGCGTGGTATGAAAGGAATCCATATTAACATATCCTGCGGCTCTACCGGTACAGCCTATTCCAGAGACAACCACTGTTTTATTCGGATCTTTTTTAGCTCTAATCATGGCTCTTAAGAATGCGTTCAGTACTATTCCTATTCCACATCCGGGACACCATACATGGGGGAATCTTTCAGTTCTCAATAAAGATTCCACATTATCTCTGAGAAGCTCCATTGTGGATTTTTTCTTTGCAGTTATCATTTTTTATACCTCCTTAATGCATGAAGAATCTCGTGAGGTTTGTGTAATTCGCCACCCATCTTCGGGAGGAGTTCTACCTTGTTGTCTGCATACTCTCTCACCTTATGATAAATCTGACCATAATTAATTTCTGCCACTATATAATCTGCAGAATACTTCTCTATGTATTTGTAGGGGAACGGCCATATGGTAATGGGCCTCAGAAGTCCTGCCTTTATTCCCTCTTTCCTTGCCTCATCAACTGCAGTTTTTACCGTACGAGCATTGGTACCCATGGCCACAACAATTATATCTGCATCCTCTGTACGGTATTCCTCCACCTTCCATATTTCCTCAGCATGTTTTCTTATCTTATCATTGATTCTCCTTATTAGTTTTTCCTGAGCCTCTGCTGTAAGCTGTGGATACCCCTTCTCATTGTGAGTGAGCCCAGAAGCATGAATCTTGTAGCCTTCTCCTATACTCGGCATAGGCGGTATTAAATCATCATCAGGCTCATATATTAATTGCTCGCCTGGAGGCTTTGTTGGTTTTTTTCTTTCTATCCTCTCAACAGAATCCTCTGAAGGCACATATATTTTCTCATACATATGTGCGAGCATTGCATCCAATAAGAAGATGACTGGAACTCGATATTTTTCAGCATAGTTAAAAGCATCAATCATAAGATCAAATGTTTCCTGAACGCTGGAAGGATATAGAGAAATAATCTCATAGCTTCCATGAGAGCCCCACTTGGCCTGCATAAAATCTCCCTGACCAACAAGAGTTGGCAAGCCTGTAGAGGGGGCACCTCGCATGGCATTAACGATTACCACAGGTACCTCTGTCATAACAGCCAATCCTATATTTTCATTCATTAGTGAAATTCCTGGGCCAGAGGTTGCAGTCATAGCCTTCTCTCCAGTCCAGGAAGCACCTATGATGGCAGCTATTGAACCAATTTCATCTTCCATTTCGATGAATTTGCCGCCAACCTGAGGGAGTCTCAGGGCCATCCTCTCGGCTATTTCACTGCTGGGTGTAATTGGATAGCCCGCATAAAATCTACATCCAGCAAAGATACCACCTTCGGCAGCTGCTATATCTCCACTCCAAAAGTAATATCCCGGTTTCATTTTATCTCCTCCACAAATAACGCAAAGTCAGGACAGAAAAGTTCGCACAGGTGACAGGCAATACATACCTTGTTAGGTGGCTCTTCCTGGAGCTCAGGTGGATGATATCCTTTTGCATTGAGCTTCTTTGAAACAACCAAAACTTTTGTAGGACAGTAATTCACACAGTACCAGCACCCCTTACATCGCTCCTCTATTATTTTCACAGTGCCTCTTTTTGTAGGTGGGGCATTTTTTTCAGGCAATTTTTTCATCCTCCCGATATTGTATTGGGACATGAGAGGATAGCATCATATAT
>JAGHBQ010000060.1 GCA_021160945.1 Thermoplasmata archaeon | reverse complement strand
TCATACTTTTCACCTCAAATGGGATATGGAACGAAATATTTAATACTTTTTCCCAATATCGAAATAGATGATGCGAATTCCGTCATTTACTTTGCTGTTACATCTTATAATCATCCCATTTGAATAGCTTTACCTCTAAGCTCTCCACGCTGGAAGCGATAAGGATCATAGAACCATAGTGGCTTGGAAGTCTTTCCATAAATAATATCCTCAGCTACCATCTCTCCAACTGCAGGAGCCAGCATAAATCCATGCCCGGAGAATCCAGCTGCTATATAATATTCATCTATCTCCTTTATTCTACCTATGGCAGCATTTCCATCTGGAGTCTCTGCGTAATAGCCACCCCAGATTCTTATCACATTGGCGTACTTCAATGCTGGAATTACCTGTGAAAATCTATAGCTAACTCCCCTCAAAAACTCATATGTGGGCGTGATGTCAAAAGTGGGACCATATTTTAAGCCGTAGCCTCCAATGATTCCTCCCTGCTCTGCTTCTTGGGTTAGATAAATCCCATCATGCTTAAAGGATACGACCATCGGCTTTATTTCACCATCCTTAATGGGCTCTGTTTTAACCCCTTGGTGCTTATACGGCTCAATCGGAATATCAACTCCTACCATCTTGTTTAATATCTTTGCCCATCCATTGGCTGCATTTATAACTCTCCGAGTTTCTATCTTTCCTCTATTGGTAATGACTTCTTTAATGCTACCATTTTCAACTTTTATGTTTTGTGCTTCAGTATATTCATATATATCTACTCCCAATCTCTTAGCTGCATTGGCATAGGCAAATACTGTCTTAAATGGATTTGCCTTTCCATCAGTATGATTCCATGCTGCACTCAGTAGTCCTTCAGTATTCAAGAGGGGAACTATCTCTTTTGCCTCTTCTGGAGTTATAATACGAGATGGCACTCCAAACCTGTTCTGCAGTTCCACATTTTTCTTAAAATCTCTAACTTCATCCTCATCGTAGAGCAGAAATAGATAACCCCCTTGCCTGAAATCTACATCCATTCCAAGATCTTCTTCCATTCTTGACCACAGCTCAACGCTTCTCTTCATCATTTTTATATTGGCCTCATCACCAAACTGCTGCCTTATTCCAGAGCCACATCGGAAAGTTGAGCCTGAGCCAAGATAGTTTTTTTCAAGCACCACAATATCCTCGGCTCCGAGCTTCGCAAGGTTGTATGCGATACTCAATCCAATTATTCCTCCTCCGATAATCACAGTTTTAGCCTTATTCTTCATCTTCATCACCTACCAAAACACCCATAGGTACAGGTCTAACGGGAACTCTTGTAGCAGGTATTCCTATTTCATCATAACTCTTTCCAGTTTTCCTAGCAATGATTGAAGCCACTATGGGAATGCATGTTCTACCCTGACAGGGACCCATCCCAATTCTGGTTAGTCTCTTTATCTCTTCAATATCCGTTATGCCCTGCTCTATTAGTTCCTCGATTTCTTTCAACGTAACATCGTTGCATCTGCAAATTATTATGTTCTCTTTTTCACTCATTCTATCGCCTCCTTAACTTTTATTGCTCGTACCTCCCAAGCCAGTTCTAAAGGCATTTCCACTGTAATTACTGGTGTATCCCCCACGCTCTTTTCCCTTGGAATTACAAGAACCACTTTACCTTTACCAACTTCCTCTCCTTTCCTGTTAAGAAGTATTACTTCCTCACCCCTTTTAGGTAGAGGGAGAAGTTCATGGGGCATAGTCACCCTCGCTTTATCTCCACGATAATGGATCATGAAAAAGGCCAATCCAGGACATATCTGCACACAGAGTGAGCATCCTATGCATTTATCATAATCCACTATCGGTATATCATTCGGATTATCCATCTTTACGGCATCTACCGGACATATCTCTTTGCATGGTGTGCAGGGTATCCTCTGGGGACATTCAGGCACGGCTACAGGATGTTTTCCTTGGAGCCTTTCTTCCGTTGGCAGTTCTATAATTTCCTTTAGCTCATCTAGAGTAAGGTATCCTCTCTCGAGATATTTTTCACTCATTTTATCATCACCTTCTTCAAACCTTCTAATATGTGCTTACCAAACGGTCCACTTCTAAATTCCTCAAGATCTTTCTGGGCTTGTTTTATCTCTTCCATAGCACTCAAATCAGCCTTGCCTACGAATAGTGCCGCAGATAATCCAGCCAATTTTCCTTCCAGCATTGCGGTTGTTGCCTCTTCAATACCCGAGGAGTCTCCAGCCACAAATATCCCACGCACAGTTGTTTCCATTCTCTCATCATGACGTACAACATATCCTCCAAGCTCTTTCACATAGATAATCTGACATCCAGCCTGATGAAGAAGCTCGATACTTGGTCTCAAGCCCACAGCAAGGGCAACAACATCTACATCAATAGTTTTTTCTGTACCTGGTATAGGTTGCCACTGATCATCAAGCTGTGCAATTACAGCTCTTTCCACCTTCCCATTTCCTTCTGCTCTGAGAATTGTATGTCTGGTGAGTATGGGAATTCCCAGTCTTCTGATTTTTGCAGCATGCACAAAATATCCTCCAACTCTTGGCATCGCTTCCACCACTGCCACCACATCAACCTTTGCCTGAATTAGCTGATAAGCAAGTATGACTCCCACATTGCCCGCTCCAACAATAAGCACTCTCTTTCCTGGCTCTATTCCATAGGTGTTCATTAGAGTCTGTATGGCACCTGCACCGTAAACTCCTGGAAGATCATTATTTTCAAAAGGAATCATTTTTTCCATAGCACCGGTTGCCACCACTATGGCTTTTCCATAAAACTCCATAATTTTCTTGTTTTTCTTTATGGCAGCGACCATTCTCTTTTCTCCATCTTGGAAAATTCCAATGGCAGATGTTTCAAGATGTATCTCCACCCCCTTCTCTCGAGCTTCTTTCTCAAGCAACTCTGCTATTTTTATTCCTCTTACGCCTGCAAACTGCTCTCTCTTTCCAAAAAACTTGTGGGTTTGTTTTACCAATTGCCCTCCAAGAATCGGATTCTCATCAAGCAAAATAACCTTCGCCCCTTTCTCTGCCGCTTTTATCCCGGCCATGAGACCTGCAGGACCGCCACCAATTATCACTATATCACCTTCTCTTTTTTCTGCTTCCTTCCACTTTGGTGGCCTGTAATCTCGGGGAAGAGGCATGTTTCCATGCTGCCTCTCGATCCTCATTCCATCCTCAACAAGAGTGATACATGTCCTTGTATTGGGAACTCCATTTACTACCATTACACATGAGGAGCATTTCCCTATGGCACAAAACAATCCTCTTGAGCGATTCTTCTCCGGGGTATAACTGAGTATCCTTACCCCTGCTGCATGCAAAGCTTCTGCAACAGGTTCTCCCTCATATGCCTCTATGGGTTTTCCCTCAAAGTAAATTGTGACTTTTCGTCCTCTTCTCCTGCTAAAATCCAAAATGGGATGCTCCTGAATCCTCATTTGATCACCTTTACCAAAGGAATTACTTTTTTTTATTTAGATTTTGCTGTAATAAAATAGTCAGCTAAATAGGG
>JAGHBQ010000118.1 GCA_021160945.1 Thermoplasmata archaeon | reverse complement strand
GAGCTATTTTCGCAGTTCTCAGCGATTCTATCCATCCTTCTTCTTGTTCTTCTTTTCATCCAGATTTTTATATATTATGAAGGAAAAATCACCAGTTCAAAAGAAATTGCAACAATATCTATACTGGGAGCATTCTCAGCTGCCTCCAGAATACCATTTGCGGCGATACCATCGGTGCAACCCTGCACATTTATAATTTTAGTATCTGGTTATGTCTTTGGTCCTTTGAGTGGATTCATCATCGGCGGGGAGACGGCACTTCTTTCAAACTTCTTTCTGGGACAGGGGCCTTGGACTATTTGGCAGATGCTCGCTTGGGGAATAGTTGGTGTAATCGGACATCTCATTAGAAAGCTTGGGAAGAATAGCTTTCTTCTATTGATGATAATAAGTGTAGCTGTAGCATATCTCTACGGCATAATTATGAACATATCCTACTGGATAATGTATATGGGAACCCATACATTTGCGAGTTTTTTGTATGTGGAACTTCTCTCTTTCTGGTACGATACCCTTCATGCCGCTGGAAATGTAATCTTCATGGATATTTTTGGAGCGAGATTCATCAAGATACTTGAAGACTATAAAATTAGATTCGGTCTTTTCAGTAGTATTGAAGCTCTCTCCTCTTCATAAATTCTCTCATTAGCGAGGTTGCGTAGGAACCTTTATAGAGGAAAAACTTGAAAAAGCATTCTTCCCGTGAATAATTGAGAAAAGGCGCAATTATATTTCTCCTCCTTCCCTTAGAACTAAGCTCTCTAATCTCTCTTATTTTAAACATCTCTACCTTTATATCCTCTTCTTCCAGAACATCTCTCTCTATTTTCCCCTGAATCCCGCCGCTAAATCTTGTCAAATAGCCTACTAAAATTGTGGAAATGTAAGCTTTTCCCTCCTCCACTTTTCTCCTCAATGTGGAAATATTGAAACTATCGACCTCCACAAATTCTTGAACGGGTAATCCATGCTCATTCACTTTCATCACAATATCTCCAATTTCTAAATCAATCCCATGCTCCAACCTTCTGCTCACCATTTTATTGAAGAGATATGCCTGATACGCATGAATGAAAAGAAGAGTAAGATTCCTCGGAAGAGTTTTGAGAGCACCGACATAATCACCAGGATTCTTAACAAGATAATTCAGCATTGCCCTCTCATAAGTTGCATTTTTCCCTATATTTTTTAGCGTCTCTTTCGCATTTAATTCTTCGAAAAATATACATCGCCCCTTGTCATTTTCAAAGGGAGAAGGATACCCTATGTAGTATCTCACTGCTTCCTGGTAATCTCCCTTAATTATAAAGCGACCCACAATATGGGTTATGGGTCTTGACGCCCCAAATCTTTGAACACCAAAGAAATTTGGAAATTTCCCTCCAAGCTCCTCCTCTATTCTTTTAATTCTATTATCACAGGTGGCATCACTTAGAAATATGCGAAATCTGTTACCTATGAGATCACCAAGTTCTAAGGACTCGTTGCTTCTGAAACTTTCTATTATTTCCACATCTTTCAAATTGATTTTTATATCCTCTGGATAATTCAATATGCAGAAGTACTGCACAGTAATGGCTCTCTTATCCTTGGTACCTGCAAATTTAATGCGATGTCTGCTTATTCCCAGAGTTTTACTTAGAATCTTCACAAATCTATTGGTTTCCCAGTTAATAAGCTTCACTTTGAGCCAGAGATTTTTCCCCAAGGATTCTCTTTTATGTTCTACGGGAATCTCTTCCACATAAAAATCTTCTATCCTTTTCCTAAGTTTTCCGCCAACTCCAGGGGTGGAAGATAAAAAAGAAGAGATGCCTATATCTTCTTCTACAGGCACTCGGGACATTTATATCCATATCTCGTCTACTAAACGATATTCCATTATTTCCTCCGGGGCGAAGAAGAGCTTTATTTCCCTTTCAGCGCTTTCAGCTGAATCTGAACCATGCACAAGGTTGTTCTGAACACTTAATGAATAATCTCCACGTATCGTTCCCGGCTCTGCCTCCACACCGTTGGTCTTTCCCATCATTCTTCGCACAACTTCTATTGCTCTGTCACCCTCAAGAACCATAGCTATTATCGGAGCAGAAGTGATATAATCTAAAAGACTCTCATAGAAACCTTTGCCTCTGTGAACCTCATAATGTTTCTCTGCCATCTCCCTGCTCATCCAGAGCATCTTCATAGCCACTATTTTTAAGCCTTTCTTCTCAAATCGAGAGATGATCTCTCCCACAAGGCGGCGATTGAGAGCATCAGGCTTGAGAAGCACCAGCGTTTTCTCCTTCATGCTCTCGCCTCTTTAGAAGATGCAATCTGATCTCCTTTTCCTTTCTATAGGCCTGAGTCCATCTTACTTTTCTGGGAATTCTGTTTAACTTCAGCATATTTTTCTGACACTTGCTGCTGCAGAAATAATAAACAGTGCCATCGCTCATTACATACATCTTTCCCGTCCCAGGCTCTATCTCACGACCGCAAAATGCACAGATACG
Organism: Thermoplasmata archaeon; assembly: GCA_021160945.1. Taxonomy (GTDB): domain Archaea; phylum Thermoplasmatota; class Thermoplasmata; order Thermoplasmatales; family Aciduliprofundaceae; genus S014-41. Next base: position 1,014 of record JAGHBQ010000118.1, on the reverse strand, counting down.
TTTGTAGGGCATCGACATCACCTTGCCTCAAGCTTACGCGCCTCTCTCGCTGTTTCACGGAGCATAAGTATATCTCCAACTCTCACTGGACCCATTACATTACGTGTGAGTATTCTTCCCTTATCCCGGCCTTCGAGAACACGAACCTTGACCTGAGTAACCTCTCCAGTCATACCTGTCCTTCCCATTATCTCGACTACTTCCGCAGGAGTCGCTTCATCCTCAGCCATTTTTCTCACCCTTACTTCTTCAGGGAATTGAGCTGCTCTATTATCTCTTTAAATTGCTCTGACGCTTTTCCAAAATCTACCACACTCACTGAAGCTGCACTCTTGATACCTACTCTCTTTCCAAGCTCTTCTTTGCTTGGAACATATCCATAGGGTATGCCCTTTTCTTCGCAGAGAAGTGGAAGATGAGCTACTATCTCAGGGGGGTTGACATCTTCTGCTATTACAACAAACTTTGCATCTCCCCGCTCCACGGTCTTGGTGACTTCGTTTGTTCCTTTCCTTATTTTACCGGTCTCCCTTGAAATCTCTATAGCGCTGTATATCTTGTCCTGAAGCTCCTTGGGCACTTCGAATCTTACATATATTGCAGCCATTTTCAATACCTCCTTCATTCAATCAATCACAGGCAAACCACGAAAAGGTTTATGGTATAAATAATTTTGCAGAATGTGAAGCAAACAGAAAGAATATTTAAGACCACTTATCAATTGTTGATTTCACTTTCTTAAGAAGTAAAGCATTCAGTTTTTCTTTCTCATCGGTGGCTATATTGTACAAGTCAAAAAAATCAAATGGATTCTTTGTCAGATTGACTATGCATCTCCTTTCTATATTAGGATTTTCATCCATTACTTTAACCATGTAGCCTGATAGAAAGTGCCCAGGTGGTAATCCTGCCCCAGATGTGTCCACACTTAATTTGTTGAAAGCATTTTTTATTTCCTCAATCGGTTGATGCTTCTCGCAAATCCAATGTAAGAGTTTCTCTAAATGTTTTATT
>JAGHBQ010000089.1 GCA_021160945.1 Thermoplasmata archaeon | reverse complement strand
GTACAAAACCTACATCCACAGGTTTTCCTCCAATTTCAAGTAAATAAACGGGCAATATTATCGTGCCTGCACCCATGGCGGCACGATGGGGTATTAGACTCAGAAATTCCCTTTTAACCATGGGCATTTTTCTTAATTCTCAGCCCATATTTAAAATTACCCCCTCAAGAAATCTTAAGAGGAAAGAAAACTATTTAAACAGAAAGAGATTTTCCCCCTCACCGAGAAGAGATTATGGAGGGAAAAACCTATGAACAGAAGAAGGATGAAAAAAGGAGAAGTGATAGCAGCGATCGCTTTGCTGCTCCTCAGCGGATTAATCGCAGTTGAGGGTAGCAGCGCACTGGAGCCGCAGACCGGTAGCGTTAGTTTTGTTGTAATATACCAAGATGCATTTACTTATGCCACTGATTTTCTCTCTGAGGTTAAAGCTTTCCTTTACGATATTAATGGTAATCTTGTTGATGAGAAAGTATCCACACCCCTTGTCAGATTTGATGATGTGGAGTATGGAGTTTATATGGTAAGGATAGATCCAATAAAAATTGGTGCTTATGTGTTTGATGCAGGGTATGCCCTGATAAAGGTGGGTCCAGATGGAACAACCCGCCTGGAAGGAGGAATCTTTGACAACATAACCCTTGTAAGATATGCTCTCTCCTCCGAAATTACCCTTAAGCTCACTAAAGGGGGAGAGGATGCTGAAGGTGAGGTATACATTTACAGCCACAACTCCTTATTGGTCCAAGCAGAGATCTGTGGAGATCATCTGATTTCCAACTCTTCTAAGAAGGCCACATTCAATGTTACTTTCCCTGCTGTGATTAAAGTGATCTACAATGAGGGAGGAGTGAAAGAAACATACTACACAGTGGTTGATTCTTCTGGCACTATCAATATAGAGCTGAGCGATTATACCAAGATATGGGGAATGGTCCGGGATTCCAGTGGGAGTATAGTAAGTGAGGCCACAAGGATTACTCTTGCAAAGAAGAGCAACGATGAACCTCTGTTTACATTCACCTCCCAGGACGGAACATTCAGCTTCTATTTAAGAAACGATGAATACAGCAGCTATTATCTTACAGTAACGGCAGATGGATATGGGATTGCGAGAGAAACACCCACAGAATCTCTTATGAATATAGAGCTGAACCCTGTGGAGACCTCCCATGCATACTCTCTCCAGTTTTCAGATAATCTCAACACTCTGACTCTAAATTATATCTTCGAGGTTCTTGAGAGTACCGTGATCCAGGGATTACCCTATTCTGAGTATGGTGTTCTCGACTATCAAATGAGACTTCTTGGACTCAGCGAGGCAGAACTTATAAATTATATGGAGAACCGCGTAAAAGAGTACACGAATGATTTTGTGAGTGTTGATGGTAATATTTATGAGCTGAAGAGCAAGAGCACCTCTTATACTCCAATTACAAAATATGGAGAAGATGGATATCGCTTCAACATTAAAGCAACCTATACCAACGATGAGATAAACAAAGAAAAGATGCTCAAGGATGGAAGCATAAATCTTCTTCTATATGCATCTTCTGACAAAGTGGTGGGTACGAAGAGAACCTATGAGTATACAATTCTACTCCCAGATGATCTGCAGAGAAGTAATGAAGTAGACAAGGCAAAAGTGGAAGGCTATGTGAATAGTATAACAATAAGTGATGTGGAGAACACTCCAATAACCCTTGTGATAAAGGAAAGAAAAGAACCTAAGCTATATCTGGACCCTGTGCACTTCAAATTTGGCTGGGAAAATATGGAAAACAGGGAGTATGTGGTGAATCAATCCTCCGAGAATTATACTATTGTAGTGCCTGCAAACACCAATGTATGGTTCAACGCCTCAAGCGTGGTCTACGATACTGTAAGAGACAAGGTTGACTGGAGAAATACCACATATTTATGGAGTTTGGACTCCTCCACTCTTGCATCTGGTGAGGGAGTGGCAAATGTATCTGCAAAACTGAGCGAAGGTAAACACACACTCAAGCTCAAGGTTACAGATGTGGGTGAGAACAGTAATGAGACAGAAATAAATATACTTGCAGATTCCTGCTGGCCCACAGCCAATATAGTGATTAAAGATCCTTCCGGAAAAGTTCTTGCTAAGATAAATGAAACATTGGACCTCAAAAGCGTGAAATATGAAATTGGTGAATCTTCTGGAATTGTGGAAATAGAGAACAATCTCGCCGTTATCCCTGACACTCTAATTGTAAATGAATCGGAGGAAATAGTATACGATGCCACCTCCAGCTATGACACCTACGACGGTGTGCACAAGGTAACACTTCCTCTCAATGTGGAATGGAGCTTCAATGGGGAGAATTCTACGGGCATAAACAAGACCTATGCCTTTGAGAAACCCTCAAGAAATGGCACATATAGCATTGAGGTTAGACTTCAGGATGCGGTTGGTAATAATCTTACCATAAAATTCAGTGTTAAAGTTGAAGACATAACCAAGCCTGTTGTGAAGATGAAGATGCTTTCAGAGGGCAAGGAAGTTTCAGAGATCAAAGAAGGAGAGGAGGTGCTCTTTGATGCTTCGGAGAGTTACGACCCAGATAATGGAACTATTGCCTCTTGGTCATGGAGCATAAAAGATAGCAAATATCAAGAAGTCAATTCTACAGTGTACGATCTGCTTAATGGAAGTTTTTCCTCAGACAAACTGGAACTCAAATTTAAGGAGTATGGAACTTACTACATCATACTGAATGTGAGTGATGAAGATGGTAACTATGCAGTGCTTAACAGAAGCATCCATGTGACACCTGTAAGGCCCGATCTTGGTATAAACACCGTGGAAGTAAAAGGAGACAAAGTTGAGGGAAAACAACTCACATTCCAGGTAAATGTAACCAACAACGGAAATAGAGATGCAGATGTTTACTACATTGCCATCATAGTAAATGGAAAGGAAGTTGCCAATGAAAGCTTCACCAGTCTTGCCAATGGAAGCTATGCAATTCAGAGTGTGACCTGGACACCAGATTCACCAGGAAAGTATAAGGTTACAGTAAAGGTTTATTGTTCCGGAGAGCCATCCAGTTATTCCACTGACAACGAGAAGAAAGTGGATGTGACAGTAAATCAGGCAGCATGGAAAACACCAGCCATAGTTATTGGTGTGATTGCGGTAATCGGCATCATCGGTTACATAGGATGGGTTGCACAGAAAAAGAGGAAGGAAGGAAAGAAGTTCACAAAGAGAACAAAATCTAAGAAGAAAGAAAAGAAATAGAACTCTTTTCTTTTTACATTTTTTCCGGTGCTTCTATTCCCAGAAGCTCAAGTAAATCTTTTATTAGTGCTTTAAAGGAATATACAAGAGCAAGTCTGAACTCTCTTATACCACTTTCTGCCTTTATAACCGGGCAGTCTCTGTAAAATTGATTGAATTGGGATGCCAATGAATATGCGTATTTCGCCACAACATAGGGTGTTAATTTCATTGCCGCCTCCTTTATTATTTCTGGATATCTTGCCATTAGCTTCACAAGTTTGATCTCTTGGGGGTGAGAGATGTATTGTGAATTAAAACTCCTATCCCAGGATGTCTTTTTCATTATGCTTTCCGCCCTTGCATGGGTATACTGAATGAATGGCCCACTTTCCCCTTCAAAATTCAGTGCATTTTCCCATTTGAACGTAATGGGTTTTTCCTCTTGCACATTGAGAATATGGAATCTTATAGCTCCCACTGCTACCATCTTCGTTATTTTCTTTTTCTCCTCCTCAGAGTATCCTCTTTTTCTGATTATTTCCTCAACTCTCTTCATTCCCTCTTCTACAAGATCATCTAAGTAAACAACCCTACCCTTTCTAGTACTCATCTTTCCTTCAGGCAGCTTTACAAAAGAATAAAAAAGAGCATCCAATCGAGTATCTGGCTTCAATAAACCAATGATTCTCTTAATGGCTTGGAAGTGGAGTTTGTGATCTTCACCTAGCACATCTATATTATACCTTGCCTTCTCTGCCTTGTAAAGATGATATGCTATATCTCTGAGAGGATAGAGGGTTGTACCATCACTGCGATAAAGAAACAGCTTATCTTTTTCCTCTACCCCAAGTTTTTTGAGATCAATATAATAAGCTCCATTTTCCTCCTTTAAGTACTCTTTAATCATCGGGGGAATTTTTCTTGACCTTTCAACCAGAGAGGATTCCCATACAAACTCATCAAACTCCACATTAATTCTCTTTAAGCTCTCTGCAATTCCCCTCATAATCCCTCCAACATATTTTTCTGCAAGATTTCTCAGCTCCTGATCTCCACGCTCATACTTCCATATTATCTCCTGAACTTCTTTCTCTATTTCTGGTCTCTTCTCAAGCTCCTCATACGCTGCCTGATAGTACTTCACATATCTGTAGTCCTCCCTCTCTCCCTCCTCCTCCACCCGCAGGTTCTTCACACCCCAGAGAAGTGTAGCTACCTGTTTCCCCACATCGTTAACAAAATATTGAACTTCCACATCATATCCGAATCTTCGAAGTATTCTTGCCACAGTATCTCCTATTATGGAGTTTCTGGTTCTACCTACATGAAGAGGTCCCGTGGGATTTGCACTGGTATGCTCTACTATAACCTTTCCTTTCTCTTCAAATTTGAATATCTCTCCTTGAATGATAGAACTGAGTGTGATTTCCGCAAGCTTCTTTGGGTTTATAGTGAAATTCACATAGGCACCCACATTCTCTATTTTCTCAAAATATTCACTTTTCTCCATATTTCTTACCACATCTTTTGCTATGAGAGCAGGATTCATTTTTCTCTCTTTTGCCAAGGAGAAACATGGAAAGGTGAAATCTCCAAATTCCTCCCTTGCCTGCTCTACCTTACCAGGATATCCAGCATTTCTCAACAATCTCTCCGCCTCATCTCTGAAGATGCTCAGGATTTCCATAGAGGTTCCATTACAACCATCTAAAAATAACTTTTCCTGTCAGAGAAGATATTCAAAATATCTTTAGGATGTTGTGCAATGAAATCTGGTTCAAGAGCTCTCAGAAAATCTTTGCTCCTGAAACCCCATGTCACTGCGATGCTTTTCACACCGGCATTTTTTGCCGCCAGAATGTCCATTTCGGTGTCTCCTATAACAAAAACATCCTCTTTATTTTCCCCTGTAAGCTCAATCGCTCTCTTCACACCCTCTCCATCAGGTTTCTTTTTTCTCACATCATCTGCTCCCACTATTACGGAGAAAAAATTGGCAAGTCCAACATATTCAAGATCTCGTATGGCTACATCTCTTCTTTTGGAAGTGTATATTGCCTTCTTGAAACCATTGCATTTCAAAACATCCTCCATTCCAGGGAATACCCTGATTTTTCTTTCCTTAAGTCCCAAGTAAACTCTTTTGATTTCTTTCTCAATCTCTGGGTCATAGTAGCCCAGTAAGCATTCTATGAGTTCTTCAACAGCGAGTCCTATGTGTTTCTCCATCTTTCTTTCATCAAATGGAAGGCCGAGGTTTTGGAAGGCTTTTCTGAATGTATACTCTATCTCATCTCTGGTATCGATTATGGTGCCGTCCAGATCAAAGATTAGAAGCATCAAGGGTAAATAGATACCATGATTAAAATATTCCCATGAGTTTTTAAAATTTGAGAAAACGCAAGTTTTAAATCTTGCTTCTTTATTATGCCTTTAGAAAAAGCCGCGGTAGCTCAGCAGGGAGAGCGTCAGACTGAAGATCTGAAGGTCGCCGGTTCGATTCCGGCCCGCGGCACTTTCCCTAGCTTGCTTTTTGATTGAGCGAATATCTTATTTATGTAATTTCCTCATTTACAAATCTTACAATGTGTTTCAAATCTTTTTCCAGGCTATCAATATTTAATTTCATAAAAACATAGAACACATTGGTAGATGGAGTAAGAGCTACATGCTTAACCTCCTTGGGATTGGAGAGACCTTCAACAAATTTTTTCAGTTTATACGCATCTTCTTTTCTCTCAAATAAAGTATGGTAAATGACTTTCTCAGCTC
>JAGHBQ010000172.1 GCA_021160945.1 Thermoplasmata archaeon | reverse complement strand
GGGGAAATAGTAGTTGAGAAGATAAGAATGATAGATGGAGTTATAGATACTAAAACCCTGACGGGAATAAAGTTCTGAGGAGGCTTATCCATGTTTACTTGGGACTGGCTATTGTTCCTATATATTATTCTTGCCCTCCTCGCACTGAGCTTCATAGTCCTTGGCGCCCTGACGGCTTACTTTGGAAGTGGAAAAAGCAGGGCTGCAGGAGCAATCCTTCTGATAGTGGGCATTTTGATTCCAGTGATCTGCTACTTCCTATCATGGAAGGGCCATTTCATCGATGAGATTCTTCTGCCGGGTTTGCTGTACATTGGAGGAGGATTAATAGGCGCAGTCATAGGATTTCTAGTGTTCCTGGCAATCATAATGAAAACCTAAATTTTTTATACCCTTTTTCTATCTCTTTTTATGGGTGTATGTATACTTCTTGGAAGTAAGAGTGATCTTGAAAAGGCGAAGAAGGCTTTTGAAATATTCCAGGAATTCAAGGTGGATTTTGAGGTGCATATAGCATCTGCACATAGAACCCCTGAGAGAGTAGAGGAAATCGTGAAAAATTCAAAGCATGAAATTTTTCTGGTTTTGGCAGGCTTATCTGCAGCTCTTCCTGGGGCTGTTGCATCTCTTACAACTAAGCCAGTGATAGGAGTTCCCTTATCAGGTAAAGTGCCATTTGATTCTCTTCTGAGCATGGTACAGATGCCCAAAGGCGTTCCTGTAGCAGTTGTGGGTGTGGATAATGTGGTAAATGGTGCACTTTTATGTATACAAATTCTCTCTCTGAAGGATGATGAGCTTCAAAAAAAATTGAAAGAGTATAGGGAAAAGATAAAGAAGAATGTCCTGAGGGATGATGAAGAGGTGCAGAAATATGTTCAGAGCGGATAAATTTGTGAAGGAAAAGGTAGAGGAATTGAAGAAGAAAATAAAGGGTAGAGCGATAATAGCCTGCTCGGGTGGAGTGGATAGCACTACTTCAGCGGTACTCGTACATCGTGCCATAGGGAAGAGATTACTTGCCGTCTTTGTTGATACAGGATTTATGAGAAAAAATGAAGCCCAGAGAATAGAATCTCTCTTTTCCCGATTGGGATTGAATTACAGGATAGTGGATGCTTCTGAAGATTTCATATCCGCTCTGAGAGGAGTCACCGATCCGGAAAGAAAAAGAAAGATAATAGGAGCGAAGTTTATTGAGATATTTGAAAAAGTAGCTCAAGAATTCAACGCAGGTTATCTTGTTCAGGGCACAATAGCACCTGACTGGATAGAAAGTGGTGGTGGCCTAAGAGATACCATAAAATCGCATCACAATGTTGGTGGTTTACCTGAAAAAATGAATTTGGAGCTGGTAGAGCCACTCAGAGATCTTTACAAGGACGAAGTGAGGAAGGTAGCAGAATATTTGAATCTGGGGGTTAAGAAGAGCCAGCCATTCCCGGGTCCTGGGCTTGCAATAAGAATCATAGGTGAGGTCACCAAAGAGAGACTTGAAATCGTGAGGGAGGCAAATGCTATTGTGGAGGAGGAGGTGGAGAAATTCTACAAGTTTGAGGAGAGGCCATGGCAATACTTTGCAGTTCTTCTCCCTGTAAGAAGTGTGGGAGTACATGGGGATAAGAGAGTTTATGGATACACCATAGCGGTGAGAATGGTGGATAGTATAGATGGTATGAGCGCTGCCTATTTCAAGGCTCACCATGAGCTTCTTGACAGAATAGCCATAAGATTGACAAGAGAGATAAAAAATGTGAACAGAGTGGTGTATGACATAACCAACAAGCCTCCTGCTACAATAGAATGGGAGTAATCTTAAAGAGATTCTAGGAAATCTATGCCGTCATCTAACAATTTTCTCATATCTGAAATTTTTTTGATTTTGATTATTAAATAAAGAGGGGTTAGCTTCATTCCCCTGGGCGGCTTCTCTCCTTTTCTATACTCTTTGTTGTGAAGCACGCTGAATTTTACAACGCCACGAAATGTGGCAAGAACATCGTATCCTCTGTAATTAAACCTCAGGGCATCCCCGTATTCTTTTGCATTAAATGTTTCCTCAATTTCTTTTCTGAATTTCTTTCTGACAGTTATCTTGGAGATGGAGATGTAAAGTAGAATGGAGAATAAAAATGTAAAGATTATAAACACGATAATCCAGAGGAGTGAGAGATCCATGATTTTCTGTAGGTTAAATTTTTATATTACCCTTTTCATAGCGATCTGCCCACTAGCTATGCACTCTGAACAATGAGGAGGGAACCACCCGGTGGGCTAAATTTTTATACAAGGAGTGTGATTATTCCACTGTGATTCCCTATCGCATAGATTTTGAGAAGATAAAAAGAGAAGTCGCGAAAAGAGGTTTAGGAAAAATCCTTCTTCAACTACCGGAGGGATTGAGCATATATGCCACAGAAATTGCAGATGAATTGAAAGGCTATGATGTTTTGATATCCACCAAACCTTCATATGGAGCCTGCGATATAGAAGTTTACAGAGATACTTTAACCATACAATTTGGACACAGCGAAATTCCCAATATTCAATATCCTGGGAATATAATTTTCGTGGAAGCGCCTGCGGATGTATCATTTAAGGATGTGGCTGAAAAATTTGCAGATGAAGTGAAGTGCGAGTCTGTTGGCATAGTTTCCTCTGTGCAGCATATTCATTCCATTTCCGAGGTAAAGGAAATATTGGAAAAAAGAGGTATAAGGGTATTCGTAGGGGAAGGGGATGGGAGAATAAAATATCCGGGGCAGGTTCTTGGTTGCAATTTTTCCGCTGCGAGACATATAGCCTCTAAAGTTTCTTGCTTTATTTTCCTAGGCACAGGAGACTTTCATGCTATGGGGGTCGAACTTTCCACGGGTAAAAAGGTGTATGTTCTCGATCCCTATTCAGGGGAGTATCACACAGTGGAGGAGAAGGTGGATAAATTTAGGAGGCAGAGATTTGGAGCCATAGTGAAGGCTGAAGAGGCAGAAAGATTCGGTATAATTTTGAGTTCCAAGATTGGACAGAGAAGATGGAAACTTGCCTTTGCAATCAAAGAAATGATAGAATCCACAGGAAAAAAAGCGTATCTCCTTATGAGTGATGTTATTCATCCTGAGAATCTTTACTACAATGTGGATATTTATGTTAATACTGCATGTCCTCGGGTTACTTATGATGATTTTCTCAGATTTTCTAAACCTGTAATAAGTCCTTTAGAACTCGAAATAGCCCTGAAATTAAGACCGTGGGAGAATTTTACCTTTGATGAAATAGTAGAGGTGAATAGATGAGAGCGGAAGAAGATGATGAAGTGATTATCTTCAAATTCTCACCTATACGCTCTCTAAAAATTCATAAGAAAGAAAAGGTAGTGGAATGGAGAGGCGAGAAAATAAAATTCGATAAGATTATTGGTTACTGGAAGAATTTCAGGAATCTTCGAAGGAAAAATGTTTATTATGTGATGCTCTTAACTTCAAAGAGAATGATTCCAATCACCCCTCTGCTGGATGAATACGATGTGGATGAAATTCTAAGCTATTTAAAAAGGGTGATACCGCGGGAGGCGAAAAGATGAGAGAAGAGCTTAAAAATCTTGCAGACATATTTTATATGAAAATCCTGTCTCCGTCCTCGCCAATCAATATAAAGTGGGTGCATGCCACATTTAGTGATCTCGGTATAAGAGATGAAAACATAGAAAAGATTGCAGAATTGAATGCTCCTTTGAGCAGGGAAGTTTGGTACTATTCTTTTATCAAGGCCCAAGAGGAGGAAAAGCTAGATGTATATCTTAACAAAATTGTAGAACACACAGGCTTTGAGGAGAATGAAAGGTTAGGAAAATATCTAGATGCTCTGGGTCTAATCTACAAAGATGGGGAGTTCAAGCGTAAATTTTTCAAGCTTATTGTTCTTGTTTCTGGAAGGGGTACAAATCTTCAGGCAATAATAGATGCCATAGAAGAGAAAAAACTCAATGCCAGGATTGTGGCGGTGGTATCTAACAGGAAAAAAGCATATGCATTGGAAAGAGCAAGAAAAAAAAATATTCCCACCTATTATTTACCAGCTAGAAAAAATGAGAGGCGAGAGGATTATGATAGGAGACTTGATGAAATCATCGCACCCCTTGAGCCCGATTTAATAGTCTTGGCAGGATTTATGAGAATCCTCTCTCCATGGTTCGTGAAAAAATATAGGCTCAAGATAATAAACATACATCCAGCGCTTCTACCAAGTTTTGCCGGACTATATGGCGAGAATGTTCACCGTGCTGTTATTGAATATGGGTGCAAAGTCTCAGGTTGCACGGTTCACTTCGTAGATGAAGAAGTTGATCATGGCCCAATAATAATCCAGAAATGTGTGAAAGTTAAAGATGAGGATACTGTAGAAACTCTGGCAGCCAGAGTTCTGGAGAAAGAGCATGAGAGTCTTGTAGAGGCAATAAAATTGCTCTCGGAGGGGAAAATAAAGATAGAGGGAAGAAGGGTAATAAGAGTCTCATAAACTTTTGAACTTCTTTATGTTATCCTCTACGTTTCCGCGGAATATGGCACTGGCAGCCACAAGTATATCTGCACCAGCTTCAATTATTTTCTTAGCGTTGTGATGCTTTACCCCACCATCCACCTCGATTTTCACATTTAAACCTTCTTTATCTATGTACTCTCTTGCTTCTCTTATCTTACCCAGTGTGCTCTCTATAAAACTCTGACCGGCAAATCCTGGGTGAACACTCATAATAAGAAGGTAATTCACTTTCTCCAGATATTTCTTTGCCTTTTCAAAAGGTGTCTCTGGATTTAAAACTATTCCCACCTCGACCCCGTAGTTTTTAATCTTTCTGATAGCATCCTCAAGAGATATTTTAGTTTCCAGATGTACAAGGAGAATATCACTGCCAGCATCAATAAAATTTTTTGCATATTTGTCAGGACGCTGGATCATTAGATGCGCTTCAAAGGGTAGTTTTGTGCATTTTCTTATGCTCTTAATGACCACAGGTCCAAATGTTATGTTTGGAACAAAATGCCCATCCATGACATCGAGATGTATAATATCTGCTCCTCCCCTCTCGCATCTTCGTAGCTCATCGCAAAGCCTCGAGAAATCTGCCGATAAAATTGAAGGTGAGATCTTTACCATACACGGTAATCTTCTCAAAATATATTAAATGTTTGAGATTGGTAATAGAAATATCACAGATGCATAGGAATAGATCTTGAACAGAAATCTGGAAAGATGAAAGAAATAAAATTAATGATTTCGCAAAGGTGAAAAGAGAATTTTCAGTAGTGATCTGATGGAGAATTGTGGTATCCGGAAATCATTCACGAATTGTGAAACATCTCCAGAGCCGAGCCCAGTAGCTGTTCAGGTGGCAATTTACGTTGAAACGCCTCGTCAGGAGTCTCATAAAATCCGTTGAACTCCAGGCTCATATGGTATCTCACAG